>NZ_QGDU01000029.1 GCF_003149045.1 Fibrobacter sp. UWR4
CGTTGCTCGCCCCCTCGTGTACCGGAGTACACCACGGCGGCTCGCGCCTTGTCCCGCTCGTCCCTGGGAAAAATACGGTACGTCGGGCGTAATCGAGGCGCACGCCTCGCATCCCTCGGCCATCCGGCGGATATGTGCGTCGCGCCTTGTCCTGCTCGGTCCCGACGTGGACATGGCCGGATGGATGATTTCGTTCGGCTGAGGCTTCTGGATGCAAAGCGCATTTACACAAAAATATTGAGCCTTTTCACCATAAATTTGTTATTCTTAGTCGTATGGAACCTACCTTATCTATGGTGTTGCAGTTGCCGCCTTCTACAGCTTATGAGAAGCTGGATGCGGTTGCGAAGAACTTGCTGATGGGCATCGGAAAGATGCTTGAATCGGGCAAGGTGCGTTTTTCGATTTTTTTGGATGGACCGACTCTTGAAGCTGCTCATAGGGTTGCAGGGCCTCTTACTTTCGGACGCTTGAGAAAGGCTGTAGAAGAGGGATACCTGGAAATTTTGGGCGGTGGGTTCCTTGACCCTATGTTGCCTCTGTTCCCTACGGTGTTACAGTCCGCACAATTGGAGCAGCATGGCAAGCTTGTACAGAAACTTTTTGATATAGAACCTGCTGGCTACTTCAATTCCTCTATGGTGTGGGAAATGGAGATGACGGAACTTCTGGAGAAGAACCGTTTTGAATACGCCTTGGTTCAGGAGTCTGCTCTTCAGGATGCTCTCGGACGCTCTACGTCTGTTTCTGGATGGTATTCCGTGGAAGACAAGGGTTCCTTCCTGCGTGTGGTGCCGGTATCTGAAAAGCTTTCCCAGGCGATTGCAAATGACGATTTTAACTGGGTTGAAATTGCGGAACCTTATTGCCGTGATGGTAGGTCTGCTGTTGTCGTTCTGGATATCCCGCCCAAGCCGGGGGACATAGTTCCTTTTGTGGAACGACTGATTGACTTTATTGAAACGAACGACGTTGCTACCAAGACTGTGGGAAGTGCTGTCAACGACCAGAATCCTGAGGGTCGACTGAGTTTTCTTGTTTCTGCGGGAAGGCGTATTGGTTTGCCCGCTACTGCAAAGACTTGTCGCGAATTGTTGGTGCGTCGTCCTGAAATCAATTTGTTCCACAAGATCCTTCTTTCCTTGTTCCGTCGCGGGACGGCAGGCTTGAAGGATAAGACTCAACAGAAGTTTCTTGAAACGCTTTACCCTGCGATGTCTCCCATTTATTATCGTGACATGCAGGACTCCGAAGGTATGCGTACCCCTATGGTGCGTTTCTGGGGGTATCGTTTCTTGACGGAAGCGTCTGCTTTCCTTTCCGAGAATCTTTCCTTTGATGGTATTCGAATGGAGATTGCGGATTTCCTTCTGGAAGGGCGTAAATTAATTGCGGCAGAAAGCCATTCTTATACATTCATACTGGATTATTTCAGCGGTGGTGTACTTCGTTATTTGAATGCCAAGATGTCCTCCTTTAATGTGCTTGGTTCCTGGCATGACGATGGTGAAGCTGCTGTGGGCTTCCAGGATTATTTGCTTCCAAACATTGACTACAGTGCTGCTAAGCTGGACCAGGTTTTGGCCGATCGCGAGAATTCCCTTACAGCGCCCTATGATTACAAGTTTAAGCGCAACGAAGATGGCTCTGAAATCCTGCTTTTGTCTGAACAGCCTGTTTCTAGAGCCGAAGAGCAGGGAATGCTCCATGTGGAGAAAAACTTTGCCTTGTCTTCAGATGGATCCGACTTCAGCTTGAGTTATCATCTGGAAAATGTTGCGGAAGCGCTGCAAAAAGGATTCTTCGGATTCCTGTTGGAGACGGGTCTTGCTGCCTGCGAACGTGGCGATGGCGCTGTCGTGGTGGATGGTAAGGAATTGAAGTTTGACTTTAAGTCTCCTATGATCTATCCGGAAGCAAAGACTTTGGAAATTGTGGATTCCTACACGTCTAGCCACTTGCATCTTGTGTTTGATAAAGAGACCAATATCCTTCTGTCTCCTATCTTCGGTGCGTCTTCTGCGTCTGCGGCTCCTGATGCCTTGCAGGGGGTCCGTGTATTCCCGTTCTGGAAAGTATCGCTTGAAAACCAGGATATTTTTGACGTCAAGGTCAACGTACGCTTTTCCAGGAGGTAGCCTAGATGATATCTGATATGATCAACATCCAGGTGGAATCCCGAGAAGACGATGTGGAAATCGTCTTGTCGGGTTCTCTAGGCCATGCCCAGTATGCAGCGGTCAAGGAAAAGTTGGCGATGCTCCTGGATGGGCCGGGGTGTTTCTTCTATTTGAATTTGAACCAGGTGCATTTTACCAGCGACAAGTATCTGGATTTGTTCCTGGAATTACTGAATGGAGCGAAAGCCCGTAAGGCGAGCCTGATCCTGATATTTGATTCGGAAGAACTGTACAGCTATTTCTCCCGCTATAAGAACATTTTCCAGATTTACGAAAATCGCGAGGCTTATAAAAAATCCGGAACGAAGAAGCAACTGCTGCAGATAGGTATGCATTATGGTGTCCGTTCCGGTATTACGGTTAGCCCGGGCGTTGCAGTTTCGTTCTTTTTGCTTCTGTTGGGCTGGATCATTACTCTTTTCATTATCGTGTCCAACCAGGGGGCTGAACTGGCTGATAAGCAGGCTCAGATTATTGCCTTGCAGAACCAGAAATCCCGTTATATTCAGGAAATCGATAAACTGGAAGCCTCCATTGGTCCCTTGCGTAAGCTTGGGGTGGTGCAGGATACGACCATGCTCAGCTCTTTTGGATTGATTGGTAGCTGGGTGGAATATCTTGAATACCTGGAGAACACCAGGCGTGAGAGGTAATGTCCGTATATCTCCCATTGGGGTGGGGATTTTCTTTGTGCTCTGGTTTGGAAGCCTAGGGCTGTTTGTTTCACGTTGGTTCGTTCAAAAAACGGAAATGGAATCTCTTGCGGTGGAGGAGACGGAACTTCGTAACCAGTTGGAACAATTGGCTGGTTATGGCAAGTGGACAATCGAGTATGTGAAAATTGATAAGGCCCTGAACTATCTTAGTAAGAACAAACTAACGAATGAGCAGAGGGTCATGCTGACGGAACAGCTTTGGCAAATTTCCAGATCCTATGCGACGGATCCCCTGCTGATCTTGGCGGTGGTTGCCCAGGAAAGTCATGGAAATCCTAATGCCCGCGGGCGAGTCCGTTCCGGAAAGTTTTCGGGTGCACTGGGCTTGATGCAGATTAAGCTTGAAACCGCAAAATCCATGAGTGCTCGCTTTGGCCTGAAAATCGAGACTGAAGAGGACTTGTTGCGTCCCGAAATTAATGTGACTGTTGGTACTGCATATCTGATCCGCCTGATTGCCAAGTATGGTAATTGGAAGGACGCTCTTGTGGCGTATAACTTGGGACATTCGGCTGTGGACCGCCTGCTTGAACAGGGAAACCCGTTGCCTACCACCTATTACGAACGGGTGACCGCTAAATACAGGAATCTTTTAAGCCTGTCATTTCTGTAACAAGTAAATTTTGTAAATTTGCGTCAATGTTGCGTGTTTTGTTTACATCTCTGCTTCTGGTAAGTGTTGTCTTGGCTGGCGAGGTCCGCTATGACCTTTCCCGCTTTGTGGAACAGGGAATGGAAAATGATCCCCAGCTGGATGAGACCAGACAGGGAACTCAAGCTAAGAAAGACAAGATTCGCGCTTTGAAGGCAGAAGCCATTCTCCCCACATTTTACGTTTCCATGATGGTAGGCCCTGCTCCAGGCCTGAAGCAGGAACTGGATGGTGGCGATACTGTCGATGTGTATGACTTTACCAAGATGGGGCCGTTCTGGGGTGTGGAAGGCAAGTTTATCCAGCCGCTGAATTTCGGTCAGTACAATTCCGGAAAGATGGCTCTGGAAGCGGATCTTCAGCAGAAAACTTACGAAATCGAGAACAAGCTGAACAAGAAGGAAGTTGAACTTCAGAGTTACTATTACAACTACCTGCTGGCTCTCGAAATGACCCGCCTGGCGGAAGACGCACAGAAGCAGGTGGACAATGCCTACGACAAGATGGAAGAAGCTCTTGACGAAGACGATGGCACTGTTTCCCAGATGGATTTCCTGAATCTGAAAGCCAAGATGCACACCGTGAAGGAAGGTGTGATTGATGCCCAGTTGGGAATGAAGCGTGTCCAGCTTGCAATCCGCTTTTCTCTGGGCTTGAAGGATGGCGATACTTTCGTTGCGGAAGATTCCCTCCTGTTGCCTCGTTCCGAAAGGATGCCTACTCTGGATGAAGTACGTTCCCTGACTTCAACCACCCATCCGGAACTGAAACAGCTGGAAGCGGGTCTTAAGGCTCGTCGTGTCCAGATGGATCTGGCGGAAGCGAAGCTTGCTCCGGAATTCTTTGTGATGGGCCAGTTCAAATACGTGAAGAGCTGGGCCGGCAACAGAAAGATTATGCAGAAGGATGCCTTTGCCGAGGACGCCGTGAATAAGCTGGATGGTCTTATTGGTGTCGGCCTCCGTTACAATTTGAATTTCTGGAAGAACTGGGAAAAGTTCCGTGCCAGCCGTACCGAATACAAGGGCTTGCAGCTGAAGGAGCGCTATGCTGAAGAAGGCCTGGTCGCAAAGGCCGAGGAACAGTACTATCAGCTCCAGGCTGCCAAGGAAAAGATGGACGCCCTCAAGGAAAGTCTCCGTGCATCGGAATCTATTCTGAAGGGTGCTGCCATGCAGTATGATTTGGACAAGTCCAAGACAGGCGACCTGGTATCCGCCTACACTCAGAATGTGAGCATGAAGAAGGATTACTACTTCGCAGTCTGTAAATATAACGTGGAGTTTGCCCAGCTGATTTTTACTATGGGCTATTCCCTGAAAGAATTCCACAGCGTGTTTAAGTAAAAAAAAGAGGTGTTTATGGTTAAGAAACTGATGATTGCTTTGGCTCTCGCTTCCGTGATGGGCTTTGCTGCAGATGATCCTGTCTCTGCGATCAAGAAGAAGGATGTGGAACTGCAGACTCTGTTGAAGAAGTCCAGCCGCAATGCCAAGGAAACGGAACGCGTGAAGGCCTTGCTGAACGACTCCTTTAACTTCGAGGAACTGGCTCGCAAGTCCCTGGCTGCAGACGTATGGAAGGCTCAGGACGAAGCTTCCCAGAAGAAGTTCGTTGCTGAATTCCAGCGCATGGTCCGAAATTCCAGCGCCAAGCGTCTTGAAGTTTACCGCGCCGATTCTACCGTTTATGAACCTGCCAAGATGAAGGGTGACAAGGACGCTCGCGTGATTGCCCATCTGTGGAACAAGGGTAAGGAATCTGTCCTGGAATACAAGATGAGCCAGGTGGATGGTAACTGGAAGGCCTGGGACCTGGTCATCGACGACCTGTCTACAGCTCGTAACTACAAGGACCAGTTTGGCCAGATTCTCAAGAACAAGAGCTTTGCCGAACTGATTGACGTTATCAGCAAGAAGGCTGACGAAGCGGAGAAGTAATCCTGTTTGCGTTCATTGACACAGGGCTAGTGGTGTGCATGGTTCTATGCGCATTGGTTCTTGTTGCCCTGTTTTTCCCTTTCACCTTCTGGATGCATGGGGAACTCAATGCGCGCGGGGCTAAGGCCTGGGGATTTTTTTTCAGAAAAAAAATGTTTGAAGTGGAAAAGACTTTCGGCGATGATGAAGACGTCGAAAGTTTTTCTGCATCTCCTGCGGCTTCGGCTCCGGTGGCAAATGCTACGGCTGAAGAAGATAATTCAACGCAAAATGGAGAGCGGAATAATGCTTCCCAGGAACCGCCGGAGACGTTCCGCGCGGATGCGGACGCTGCCGTAGGTTTTGACGGGACGGAAGGCAAGAAGGAAAAGCGTTCCCTGACGGAAACGGAATTCTGGTCCATTCTCCTGACTCCGGAATTTGATGCGAAGGCATGGTGGGCCGTCAAGAAATTGCTGGTGGGCCTGTGCAGACTTTGCCACCTGAAGTTTATCAACTGCTTTGTGGAAGGCATCCGTACGGACTATGCCCGAATGGGAGAGCTTGCCTCCTTGAATGCCTTCCTGAAGTCTTACCCTTACATTGGTGATTGGGACTTCCGGATGGACTGGACTCAGGATCATGAACTTCGCGGTGAAGGTCATGTGAGACTTCGAGTTAATCTTTGCCGCTTCATTGGGCTGCTGATGATTATTCTGTTCTATGGCGGTATTGTACTGTTTAGTTTCTGGCGTCGTAGAGCTCATGTGCTGAAGACCAATGAACTGCCCGAACTGGGCTGGATTAGAACGAAAATTGTGAAAATGATGGCGGAGGAATAATGCCTGCACTGACTTTGGAACGACTGATTGCATCTATTGGCTTTGGCTCCCGTAAGGAAGCCCGCGCTCTGATTCGTGCCGGTATGGTGGAAATGGATGGCGAGGTAGTGGACAATCCGTTTGTGGAATTCAAGACTCGTCCCGAAGTCATTACCGTCAATGGCGAGGAAGTTCCTACGGTTGAAAAACTGTACATCATGATGGACAAGCCTCTTGATGTGGAATGTAGCCATAATGCTCGTGACCATCAGTCCATTTATGACCTGTTGCCGGATCGCTTTACGGCTATGGGCCTGCAGTCTGTAGGCCGCTTGGATGCAGACTCCTCCGGACTGATCTTGCTTTCCAATCAGGGCGATTTTATCCATAAGGTGGAAAGCCCCAAGAAAGGCTACCTGAAAAAGTATCGCGTGACTTTGGCCCGCGAATTCACTGCGGAGCAGAAGGCCGAACTTCTGAAGGGCGTGATGCTGAAGGACGAACGCCGCCCGGTGCTTGCCCGCGAACTTTCCGAGGAACAGGTGACTGCCGCGGACGGCACTGTGCAAAATACCGTGGTCATTTCCATCGGTGAAGGTTTGTACCATCAGGTGCGCCGCATGTTCGCCGCTGTCGGGAACCACGTGATGACCCTTTCCCGCGAAGCCATCGGCCCTGTGGCCATGGACGATACTTTGGGTAGCGGCGGCTGGCGCTTTATGACAGAAGAAGAAGTCGCGAGTTTGACGAAATAAAAATACTTGGGTTGGGAGATTGCAATGAATAAAATTGTTGTTATAGCGGCACTGTTTTTTGCTGCGGTATCTTTTGCCGATGTGTCCATCAAGGATCCTGATGTAAAGCCGGGCTCTTTGAATTACAAGACAATGCCTGTAAAACCCGATAGGTTTCATATGGGCTTGTATGAGATTCGAGAGCCTGCTGCCATACTTTCCGAATCATATACCGAAAGTGATGTAATCGATATCCGGTCCGGGCTTATTTTCCATCCTTTTATCGCCATGGTGGGTGAAGCATTTGCAAATCATTACTCCGTTGAAATTTCTCCCGACGACATTTGGCTTTTGATTTTAGACGGGACCCGCATTCATGTTTCGGCTAACCGTGAAGCGTTAAAAAAGAAGTTTGTGCTGCCTAAGGCCGATACCGCATTGGTGGTACGAAATGATAGTCTTAGAGTAACCT
The DNA here is from genome assembly GCF_003149045.1 of Fibrobacter sp. UWR4. Lineage (NCBI taxonomy): Bacteria > Pseudomonadati > Fibrobacterota > Fibrobacteria > Fibrobacterales > Fibrobacteraceae > Fibrobacter > Fibrobacter sp. UWR4. The sequence goes on from NZ_QGDU01000029.1 coordinate 7,495, forward strand.
CCTCTGCTGAGGAATGGGATAAAACCACTTTTGCACTTTTTGACTCGCTGGGTTCTAAGCTACCCCCAAAGACAATGGACGCTTTCAACGCAAGTTTCTCTACCACCACCGCCATTCATGCCAACGTGGCGAAGGCCATGATTCTTTCTGTGGCATCGGAGTATTATTCCTATGAATTTTCGACACTTTGCGGCATTCCCGAAATTCTTGTGAAGGGCGAAAAGGAAGACTGGATTTTACTGAAAAAGAAGTATAATCAACTGGTCAAGGAACTGAATATGGGCTGGTGGGCAAAGGAAGTCAATCCCATCCTAGACCAGTTTATTGCGGCCTACGACGGCAATATCAAAATGGAATTTTGGAGAGGCATCTACAAGTACCTTTCAGCTGGAGAGAACAGTGGAGCCATAGGTGGCATTAACGGTTGGCTCAATAGGTTTTTCCCCTATAATGCTGTGAATCCCTGGAAAGGAAACAAACCTAAAAGAAGAACCGACTGGAAGTCCCCTATGAAAGAAAATGATTTGCCGAGGGGAACCTCCTATATTACAATCCGATGGAAGATGTCTGCAGAGACAACTTCATTGAATTTCCAAATGGGATTTATGGGGGTCCATCTGGACAAGGAACATCAAAGGCTAAAGGCGGTACACGGACACGCCTTAGTAATGCCTTCACGATAAAAAAATAAAAGCCTCGGTTTGAACCGGGGCTTTAAACGTTTTGGTGTATAACTTAAGCTGGTTCCGCCTGGACGGGCAAGAGGAACTGCTGTTCGATATCAGCGAAGACTAGACTTCTTCGGCGGAGACTTCGGAATCGTCGGACTTGACCGCGATCATCACGTCCTTGTCTTCGGATTCCAGCTTGGCGTTGACGCCTTCGACGATTGCTTCAAGGGAGTTGATCTTGTCCTTGATGTCGTTGCTGAACTTGAAGGAAGGAACCATGCGTTCTTCGATCATGACGGTTTCGCCAGTACGGGGATTGCGGGCCGGACGGGACTTGCGGGGCTTGCAACTGAAGGTACCGAAACCACGGATTTCGATAGTGTTGCCTTCGATCAGTTTTTCGCCCACCAGGTCGAGGAACTGTTCGATGACGGTCTTGATATCGTTACGCACAAATCCGGTGGACTTGGCGATTTCTTGAATAAGCGATTGTTTAGTTATATTTGCCACGCCGTAAATATAGGTTTATCAATGAGTTAGCGTATATGTGGCTGCGAAATTAAATAAATTTTTCGGGCACACTTTGCGAACTTTTTGTGGATAATTGTTGTTAATATGTTGAAAGATGTTGAAAGTTTAAAACCGGCTGTTAAGTCCTTCAAACTTAGGGACTTAGAAGTGTTCCCCAACACCATTTTGAGCCCCATGGACGGGGTGACGGACGCTCCTTTCCGCCGTTTGTGCCGAGTTTTGTCCGGAAACCGCATGGGACTGTTGGTATCTGAGTTCGTTCCTACCAATGCGGATGAGGTTTTCTGCCTTACAGGCCATAAACAGCTGAAATTCTACCCGGAAGAGAAGCCTTTTGGCATCCAGATTTTCGGCTGCTATCCCGATAAGATGGCTGCGGCGGCAAAAAAGATCGCTGACGGCCTCCATCCTGACTATATAGAGGTGAATGCGGGCTGTCCGGCCCCCAAGGTGGCGGGCAAGGGGAGCGGTTCCGGTTTGCTTCGGGATTTGCCCCGCCTGCAGGAGATTTTGCACGACGTGCGTGCTGCGCTGGATACTTGCGAAGTGAATATTCCGCTGACTCTCAAGTGCCGTATTGGCTGGGATGATGAGTCCATCAACGTCTTGGAAACCCTGAAAATTGCCGAGGGTGAAGGCGTGGAACTTCTGGTGGTTCACGGACGCACCCGCCTGCAGGGCTACAACGGCCTGGCCAACTGGGACTGGATCGGGAAGGTGGCTACTGCCGCTAGGATTCCCGTGGTAGGTAACGGCGACGTGAACAGCGTGGAATGCGCCCTGGAACGCATCAACACCTATGGCGTCGCTGGCGTGAGCATCGGCCGCGGTGCCATGCACAACCCCTGGATTTTCGGACAGATCGCCGACGCCTGGGAAGGTAAGCCCGCCCACATCATTACCGCCGAAGAGGCTCTGGACGTGTTCTCCATCTACTACAAGTTCCTGGATGAAGAAGGCCGCACGGAAATGGGTGCCATGGGCCGCCTAAAACAGCTGGCCGCACGACTTTGCAAAGGTTTTGTGGATGATTTAGGGGACAGGGGACAGGGGACAGGGGATAGTTTGTCTGCAGCCATGGAAGTCCGTCAGACTTTGCTCACCGCCCAGACTCCCGAGGAATTTTTCGAACGCAAGGAAAAGCTGAAAAATGGCATCGCCAAGAGCCTGCGCTACGAACCTAACCGCCTGGTAAATCTGAACGGCGCCAAGGATAACACCCTGGTTTTCGGAAATCGCTACGAGAATCGGTAATTTTAGAATAGCAAGTTCCTGTACAGATTGTTGTCTAAAGACTACGGTTTACCTATGGGGCGGCTAGCCCTTCACGCGCTTTTGATTTATATTCATAGATGACGGTTTGGTGTACTGTCATTGGAGTTTTGTATGGGATTTAAATCATGGGTGTTTGGTCTCGGGCTCGTTTCTATTGCGGGTTCCGTTTTTGCTGCTGATGCTGTAAAGGCTTTTCCGGAGGCGCTTGGCTTTGGCGAGTTCGTTACAGGTGGCCGCGGCGGCACTGTTTACCACGTAACCAATTTGAACGATTCTGGCGAGGGTTCTTTCCGTGATGCTGTAAGCGCGCCCAACCGCATTGTGGTTTTTGATGTAGGTGGCATCATCAACATTAAAACAGCTGTTTCGGTCAAGAGCAACATTACTATTGCTGGCCAGACGGCTCCTGGCGAAGGCATCGCCATTCACGGCGGTAAGGTTTCTACGGGCAAACAGTCCAACATCATTATCCGCTACCTGCGAATTCGACCCGGCGAAAAGACTGCGTCCAACAACGATGACGCCCTGAACCTTTACGATTCCAAGAACATCATCGTGGACCATTGCTCCATTGAACTTGCTCCCTGGAATAACTTTGGCGGCAGTTCCGATAACGCAAATTACCGCATTACCGGCGTTACAGTGCAGAATACATTGGTGGCGAATCCTATTTATCAGCAGTTCGGTGCTCATATTGAATCGGTGGACGGCACCTGGGCTTGGTATTATAACGCTTTCATCAATACCCACAATCGTAATCCCCTGGATAAAATCAACGACGTTTTCGTGAACAACGTCCTCTATAACTTTGAAGCGGGTTACACCACCCACACCTCCACTCATTTCAAGCACGATATCGTAAACAACTACTTTGTGTATGGCCCCAAGGGGAGCAATCCCTGGTTCCAGGTGGATAAGAACCAAAGTATTTACGCCAGCGGCAACATGATCGACACCAACCGCGACGGTGTCTTGAACGGCGGGGCTTCCAACATTTACTATTACCAGGGCCCGGGCGAGGAACTGAAGGAACCCTGGAACGAGATGACCAACAAGAATCCGGTTTATAGCGCGGCAACCGCCTGGCGCTTGGTGAATTCCCAGTCCGGCGTTTTGCCCTACGATGACATTGATTCCTTGATTTGGTACCAGGCAAGTACCTTGGGCAAGGAGGGGGCCTTGGTCAAATCCGTTGGCGCTATGGGCCTAACGAAAAATGATGGCTGGGGCGAAGTCATCGCCGGCAAGCCCGAAGTGGATACCGATAAGGATGGCATGCCTGACTACTTTGAAGGAGCCATGGGCTTTAACATAGGCAAGGATGATGCCATGGTCATCGGTAGCGATGGTTATGCCAACATCGAAAAGTACATCAACTGGCTTGGGGCTATGCACACCCGCGTGCTGAAGAACGGCTCTGTCGATTTTGACCTGCGATCCATTACCAAGGGCTTTCTGCCTGTGGCTCCCAAGTACAGCGTCATGAGTTTGGAAAACGGATCAGTCACGCTGCTGGACGATGGTTACACTGCACGCTTTACGCCTAACCCGGGATTTATGGGGCTGACCGCCTTTAAATACACCGTCAAGGGCAATGACGGAACGGAATACACCGGACGGGTGGAAGTTCTCGTAGAAAATAGCGACTTGACTGCGGGTCCTTCTTTGGTGGTGCAGTCTGGAAGCATGAACCAGCAACTGTTCAAGGGCGAAGCCCTGAAGGACATTGTTCTTGCTTACGGCGAATGCGGTGGTGCCCAGGCCATGGACCTTCCCGACGGAATCAAGGCCACGGTGGATGCAACTGCAAAGACAATTACCTTGAGCGGAACGCCCATTCAGACCGGCCTTCAGAAGTTCTCTGTGAAGACGATTGACGATGGTGGCGAAACCGTTGTGGTGGAAGGCTCCGTTAATGTGCAGTTTAACGCAGAACTTGTTGCCGATGCAAAGGTTGTTAGTGGCGTGAATGCGGCATACCCCAATGACGCTCACGGTGTTTACGAGGAAACCAACGCCGGTTGGCGCGATGAAGGCTACTACAACTTCTCCAACATTGCAGAAAGCTATGGCGTGTGGAATCTGGTTGCCGAAAAGGGTAAGGCCGGAGTTGTCGTGACATTCCGATTTGCAAATGGCGGTAAGGCGGCCCGCCCCATGGAACTGTTCATCAACGACGTAAATTACGGGATTATCGAATTTCCGCCTACCGGAGCATGGACGACCTGGGATAGCGTTTCCGTGAAGGCGGATCTTGTGACCAAGGGCAATGTGCTGAAGCTGCAATCCCTCAGTACCGATGGCGGCCCCAATATGGACCAGATTGGTTTTGATATTGCGGGCGTCAAGCAAACTGCCAATGAAATCATCGTGGAAAAGGGTGACCAGAGCGATACACAGGCTATTGCCACCACTGTTCCCCTGACCCACGCAGCCGTGGCAACCTTCGACTTGAATCGCGGTATTCTGCATGCGACTCGTGATGGCTTTGCTACAGTTGCAGTGTACAACATGTCAGGCCGATTGGTTGGAAAATTCAGCGGTAAAGTTCATACGGGATACAACAAACTGAACATCCAGAAAAACAAGCTACCGAAGGGACATTACGAAATCCGCGTGAATTTCCAGTAGTATGCTAGAAGAAATCGTTTAAGTGATCGTTTGAAATTAAAAAAGAGTAATTTGCAAAAAATGCAAATTACTCTTTTCTTATTCTACCAGAATCTGTAGGAAATTTTGAGCAACTAGTTCGCGAACTGCCAGGTATCGAACTGCACATCACCCTTGATTATCAAGTAGACGGTGTGAACGCCGCTTGTTATGCCACTGCACTTTGCTTCCAGTTCCTGCCAGTCGCTTGCAGAACTGTTGACTGTGGCAACGTTTGCACCATCCCGTTTATCAAGACGGAGAGTTACAGAACCCTTGCCCTTCACCAAAGCCTTCAGAGTTTTTGCACTGCTGAAATTTACATTACGAACTTCGATGATGCCTTCTGTAGGTGCGGGACCGTCCTTGCTGGGAGTACCGATTGTAGCCACCATGTGGCCCGGTTCCTCTGTCTGTACGTAGCGAATGCCCAAGGTAGCCGCAGCTGTTGATGCCTGCTGCACAATATAGGGGTCAAGATTCTTGATAGCCTTTACGCCCTTGTAAGTCGGCTTAGCTTCCTTGATGACAACCTTTGCTTCGTCCACCTCGATTTCGTCAACCAAGATGCTGCGGAAACCGCCATGGGAACCGATGGAAGCCTCAAGAATTGCTGCCTGATAGAACAGATACCACTTGTCCTGATACTTATGGAGATGGGTGTGGTTGTTGCCGTAGGTCATGCCATTTTCACCCATGTTCTTGAAGTAGTTTCCGCCGTAGGTCCAGGAATCGGGATTCAGCGGCTCGGTGCTGGTAAAGTAATTCATGCTGCAGGCAGTTGGCGCCTCGCCACCCCAATCCCAGGGCGTATGGTCATCCCAGTTGTTGTTGAAGGTGTACACGTACTTGCCGTTAATATAATTGAGCTCATTAGCCTCGAAATGGAACGGGGACGGAAGCTTGACCGGATCCCCATCGAGAGAGTGCAGATCTGGTTTGAGCTTGGCGATCCAGCCTTGACCATTACCAAACGAAAGCCATCCATCACCATTGTCGTCAATTACTGCACCTGGGTCAAATATGGAGCCGCTGCCCTTTACAACAGGATGGTCGCCATCGATAAGGCTCTTGCTCAAAGGAGATGTCCACGGGCCTACCGGAGACTTTGCCTGGATAACACCGGTGCCAAAACCGCTATTGGAGAAATAGAGGGAGAAGAGGGTGCTGCCATCGGCCTGTTCCTTGCTGATGATGCTTGGTGCCCATGAAGCCATAATCCAGGGAGCCACCTCGCCGACAGGAATCAACCCGTGGTAAGTCCAGTTGACCATATCGTCGGTGGACATCATTACCAAAGTTTTGATCTTCTCGTAAGTATTGCTGACGCCTTCTTCGTACTGCTGATGGTCATTGGTTCCATACACATAGAGGCGTCCCTTGTGTTCAATGGCGGTCGGGTCTGCGCAGTACTGGAAATCCAGAATAGGGTTGCCATTGCCCACGCCCAGTTTTGGGGACTTCACTGGCATCTTGCTTACTGTGCCGTCAGAGTCCTTTGCGCGGATAATGATTTTACCGAAATTAATGGTCGCTGCATCACTAGGTGTGTTGGGGCTTACGACCAGTGCCAAGCTAACGAGAGTTTTGCCCGGTTCAAAGGTCAACGCAAAACTTTTTGCACCGCTAGAGATTCTTTCCGTTGTCTTGGTTTCGTCGCTGTAGGTTGCGATTACGTCAATATTGTCGTATTCGACGGCCTTGGTAAAAGCTATCTCAACCTTTGTGAAAACGTCCGTATCCAGATCGTGAATATCCCAATAGTTGTTGGCGTATTGCTTGTAGGTAAAGCTATTGTTAGTTGTGTCCTTTTCGCCGCCGCCGCCAAACCAGTCCACGATGATATCTTCAATAGTGAGAGCGATATCGTACTTCGCCACGTTCTTTATGCCATCATCCTTGTCGAGAGGGTCGCTTGGCTGCTCTTGAGAGACGCTGTCCTTAGGCTGAATAGGATTGAGGGAATCCTTGGGCTGTTCCGGATTAGTAATATCACCGGAATCATCTCCAGGTAGTTCCTGGTCAAGTGAGTCGCTGGGCTGTTCCAGAGTGGGGTCGTCATCAAGGTTCTTGTTTACGGAATCATCGTCTCCGCATGACATTACCATGGACGAAACGGACACAAGCGTTGCCGCAAGAAAGATTTTCTTATTCATATTCGCACCCAATGTTTCAATAATCACCTCTTATGAAAATACGCTAAATCCATAGGTTGTGAAAATATGGAGGGTGGAACCTCAAATGTTTCGTTGAGAATTTCTAAACGCTTTGCAACAACGTAAAAAACGGAATCTTACACAACGAGACTGTTCTCGTTCGATATTTTTTCTAACATGAACTTGTTGGAAATTCCGACAAGTTGCATTTTATGAGTTTTCTAAATATCGGTAAAAATTTAACTTTTACCGACAAATGTATTGACGGAGCTAAGGTTTTCGTTTATATTTTGAACGCGTAGAGAAAAATATGGCGAACGAATATAAAGTTGTAAAAACGTATAGTGCATGCCTAAGAGAGTGTGGTAGCCAGTATCAGGTGCAAAGGGCTGTCGAAACAGGTTCGCTCTTTAAAGTTGAGGAGGGCGTTTATGCTGCAGAGCCGAATGTCCCCGAGATTGCCTTGATTTCTGCGAAGTATCCCAATGCGATTATTGCAGGGGAGTATGCGTTTTATTATCACGGGTTTACCGATGTGATTCCGGAAAAGTACAGTATGGCGACAAAGTCAAAGGCTGCGAAAATCTCGGACCCCCGCGTGTTTCAAATTTATGTTCGTGATGATTTGCTGGAACTAGGAGCCCAGACGCAGTCTGTTGATGGCTACGAGTTCAGAATCTATGATCGCGAACGGATGTTAATCGAATTGCTGCGTAATAAGAACACCATGCCATACGATCTGTATAAGGAAATCTTGCTGAAGTATCGTGGGCTGGTCAATTCTCTTGAGCTGTGGCGTATTCAGGAATATGCAGAAAAGTTTCCTAAAAGCAAGATGATCAAAAAAGCCCTTGATGAAGAGGTTTTGTGATTCTTAACTTCAAAGAAATGATTGCTTCCTATCTTGTGTTACAATTGATTAAGACCCATTTAAACCCCTCGAATTCAATGGGTTTAACGTGATTTTAGAACGCGTCAAGAATTTGTTAATATAACGGAAATCAGTAACATTGCGATAAATCTTCATAAAGTTGTCAAATTCGACCACTTTAAATATGGCGAATTCGCTATATTTATTACAAACGCAATATCTTTATAGTTTCCATTAATAGGGGTCGAATTCGACCCCTTTAAAACTTTAGTTGTTCTTTTTCCCGGACGCCTGCGACACCATTTCCAGCAGTTGCTGCTTTGAAACAAAATTCAGCACGGAGAATGCGGTCAGTTTTTTCCCAAGTTCGTTGAAGGATGAACCGATGTGATAAACGGTCTCGTCCACGATGATGAACCTGTCATGAACATTCTGCATGCCTTCGAGTTTTACGGTTGGGAATTGACGATTCAGTCGTTCTTCTTCCTCTCGCAGATGTCGGTTTACATGGCCGGAATAGACAAACGCATTTACACCCGCAGACTTCTTGGCAACAAGTGAGAGTGCGACATCGTCTGCAAAAGGATCGATGACGATGATTTCTTCCTTTGCGGAACGCACCAGCTGGCAGGCAAATTCATACCCACTCCACCAGGATTTTGCATTCAGGATGCCCTCACTGGGAGGCAGGTTTGCCTTGACGAAAAAGTCCACCTGCTTTTCGAGAGTGGCTAGGCGAGTGCTCGTTTCCACGCCTTTTGAGTCAAGCTCGTCCAAACGTTTTTCGTGATTAATCAGTTGCCTGTCAACTCGTTCTTCCGTCAGCATAAAGCGTTGATTTACGCTTGCTCCGCGCAGAAGATGTTCCTTGAGAACCTGGTTGGCCCATTGGCGAAATAAAATGCCATTTTGCGATTTAACCCGGTAGCCTACAGATAAAATCATGTCAAGAGTGTAGTGCTCAACATTTCTTGAGACTTTTCTCCCGCCTTCTTCTTGAACTGTCGCAAAATTTGCGACAGTTGGAAGCCCTCGCAATTCTTCCTTCAAGGCGTTATTGATATGCTTTCCTATTGTTTTGACATCTCTACCGAATAGAACTGCCATTTGTTGGCGATTTAGCCATACAGTATCTTTATCCAAACGCACTTCAATGTGAAATTCGCCGCCCTCGGGCTGATACACGATGATTTCGTTTCTCTCTTCCATATTTACTCCTTTGTGTTACAAGCTGGATATAAAAACACAAATTTAATGCACAAATGTTCTAGTGAACAAAATATAACTAATTTTATAAAAATGGGCAATAGGTGCGCCGAAAAAATTTGAGTGACACCTACTGACATGTCGGATTATCTATATTCCCCGTGTACATAAAGAGTTTTGCTCTTGTTCCTCACCCGAAACTTCGACAATTTCTGAACAGGGAATAAGGCGACGCTCACGCTTGCTACCGGGCTATGCTTGGCGGCATCGTTTTGCTATATGCATATTTAATAGATCTGCCTGTACGCAAACGACCCTTTTTGGTGCATCTTGCACCAGCTGCCGTTTTTACGGCACGCTTTTGGGGCGTGGGTTGTTTGCGTTTATTTGTTCAGGGCAGTCGAAGGCCTCAGGTGAGTAAGCGCATTCAGCCTCACGCCTTTTTTCATTGATATCGTGTGGAAGTTTCGCAATAAGAACGGCTCTTGCTGGGTTTGCTCTTATTCGCACCTGAAACTTCGACACTTTCTGAACACGAAATAAGACAAACGTTCGTTGATCTATGGTTGCATAGGCCATGCTGTACCCTGGGCGTACTGTATTCACTCGGTGCCCGGGGAATTCGTGCGTGTATCCACACGTGCGTTTGCGAGCGTTTTCTTTGCTTGTTTTGACATCGCGGTTTCTTGCTCCCGACTGAGGGTGAACTCGTTCACCTTCAACTCGAGGAACGAGATACATGGCTAAGTCCAAGAATGACGCAAATGCAAAGTCCATTCAGGAATTTCATTTATTCGCAGGTATAGGCGGAGGAATTTACGGAGGTGAACTTCTTGGACATCAATGTTGCGCTGGTGTTGAAATCAGTGAGTTTTGTCAGACGGTTTTGAAGCAACGCCAAAAAGATGGCTGGATGAATGAATTTGAAATTTATGGAGATCTTCGTTCCTTAAACGGCAAAGATTTTAAAGGAAAGTTTGATGTCCTTTGTGGAGGCTTCCCGTGCCAAGCATTCAGTACCGCAGCGCACGGAAAAAATATTGCCGAAAAAAATCTTTGGGACGAAATGTTCAGGTTCGTAAAGGAATCTGATGCGCCTGTAGTATTTGGTGAGAATGTTGTTTTGCGAGCAATAAGTAAAGCGAAAACGGATTTGGAATCTGTTGGGTATAAAGTCAAATTCTGTAGACTGAGTTGTTCTGATTTAGGTGCAGATCATCAGAGAAATCGTTTTTGGCTTTTAGCTGTAAAAGACGATGAAGTGTTTGATCATATTAAAGAACATATTCTTTCCTTACCCGTTTTCAAGGGAAAGTATTGGAACAAAAATCCTGATCAACTTGGGAATGAAGTTGCAACAACGGATCGTCGCGAACAATTAAAAGGTGTTGGCAATGCTCAGTCTCCTTTTGTAGCTGCATCTGCTTTTAGGATTCTTGTAAATCGACATATAGAAAATGGTAACTATACAGAAGTTGTTTCCGATGAAGAAATAGCAAAAGTTTTTGAAATTCAGAAAACATGGATTAAGGAAACTTTTGGTGATGAGATGGGATTGGTTCATACCCCGACTACGATGGCAAATTATTCTGCACCATCCATGATGAAACATCAGGGTTGTAGAAACTTCAAGAAAGTGTTTGATAGGCCCGCGCCCAAAAACGCAGAATATCTCATGGGATTCCCACTTGGAGCAAGTTCTCCAGAACCTCAAGGCAAAAATAATTTGAAGAAGTGGGGTGCGTAATGACTGCCTATGAAATTTCCCTTCTGCTAAAAAAACTTGGGGTTCGAGAAACAAAGGCAGAGACTTATCCAAACACTTATAGTATAGTAAATGGCTCAAGTTTTCTTGCTCAGCAGGTAAACAATCGAGATTCTGCATCATGGAAAAAAGCAGAATATATAATTCTAACAGAATCTCATGTTTCAAAAGAAATCATAGATGGGTGGAAAAAATTAACAGAGCGAGAACCTCTTCCTAGTGCGATACAAAAAGCTATGCGTTCCAACATCGGATGATAAATTTGATGTTTATGATTCTCAAGGGAAATTGATTGAATCGGATTCGCTAGATAGAGTTATAAGGCATACTCCTGATATAGTTGATTTCTTGAATGAAAGTGAAACTTCTGTAAATTCAAAATCAGTCAAAAACGTTTCTTCCTTCACTCCTTCCCAAGTCATCTACTACGGAGTTCCCGGCTGTGGCAAGAGTAAAAAGATTCAGGATATAACCAAAACCGTTCCTGAGTACAATAAGATTCGAGTTGTATTCCATCCCGGGTACGAGAGCACTGATTTTGTCGGACAGATATTGCCTTGCGTGAGAGAAGATGGGAAGGGTGTAGATTACAAATTCAATGCAGGGCCGTTTACAAAAATTCTTCGTCGTGCATATCTCAATCCGCAACAGCAATTTTATCTCGTAGTTGAAGAAATTAACCGTGGCAATGCTGCTGCGATTTTTAGCGATGTCTTCCAGTTACTTGATCGTTTAAAGAATAATGATGAAGATAACATTGGCGGAAATACCTACAAGAAAGGCTGGAGTCAATACTTCGTTGATAACGTGGATATCAATGGTTATATCCGTAGCGAATCTGCATATCTAAATGAGATTGACGACGAGAATAGAGAAAGCATTCATCTTGGTGTATTCCCTAGCTCTGATTTGACCTCTACAAGATGTTTCAAGTCTGTCAAGATAAAAGATTGCAATGGCTGCGACATCACTTTCACCGCAAATACGGCAATCCGTCTCCCGCCCAATCTTTCCATTTATGCGACCATGAACACTTCCGACCAGAATGTGTTCACTTTGGACAATGCCTTTAAGCGTCGCTTTGATTCGGAGCTTGTTAAAAATACATTGGATGGCGAACAGCACAAGGCTCAGCGTGAAACGAAAATTGAAAATACTGACATTACTTGGGGTGTGTTCTGGGAAAAAGTCAATGATTTGATTCTTGAAAAGAATACCTCCATGATCAGCTCCGAAGACAAACGCTTTGGCGCCTACTTTATCATCGGCGAAGAAAAGACGGATGATGCGGGCAACAAGTATCGTGAAATTTCCAGAAAACTTTTTGGTGAAAAAGTCCTGGAATATCTTTGGGATGACGCCTTTAAGTACAAGCGCAAGGAAGTCTTTGCCGAAAGTTGCAAATCTGTGGAATCATTGATTGAAAACTTTGAAGAAGGTGGTTTTGCCGCAATATTCAAGGATGGAATTTTAGGACTGTAAAATGAACGGAGTTCGTTTTAGCGATTTTTGCTGTCGTCAAGACGACTTGCAAAAAGTGAATGAACAATTCGTAGGTGTAAAGTTTGATGGTGGTAAACCACGGATTTATTTTCCCTACGGATGTTTTTCTGATTTTGCAAAAACTCCAGATGAAGTTCTGCGAGAAGTTTTCTCAAGTTTGATGAGTGTTCTTTCGGATCAAAGTTTAATTGCCGATGCGGAAAACTCAAACTACGCCGCTACATCTGAATTTGAGGCCTTGCTGGAATTTCCTTTTCAAGAATTTTTGTATGTGCTGGATTATTATCTTAATTTCGGACTGTACAAGGAAACGGAGAAAAGCTATAAGCAGGGGGTTCATGGAAAAATCAACTGGAGCCGTACCATAAAGCAAATTCGTCCTCAAGTTTACGAGAACGATGATGGTTACGGAGTTGTTTATCTGGACCCCATTTCTTGCTGTAATTCCCAAAATGAAAATCAGCTGGTGACCTTAATCCATGAATTCTGTGTTGCACAAGCGCAAAGGTTGATTGGACCTCTTTACAGCATTGAATTGTCTGTGGAGCCGACTCTTGAATTTGACTACGAATTGTTTTCAGCAGTTCTCATGGAGAAAGTTTCTAAGACTTTTAATGACCGAAAACTTAGGCTGTTCAACGCCATGCAAACGATTGTTGAATTTCTGCATGGAAATTCTGTGAATGGAACCCTCAGTGAATATTGCTTTGGTGTAACTAGTTTCGCTCCCATTTGGGAAAAAATGCTGGATCGCATTTTTGGAAATCTTCGCGATGGAGAAACGAAGGATATGTACAATCCTCATTGCGGTTGGAACATCGGTGGCAAGGAACGAAACGCCGATGATCAGAAATTTGCTATGCGTCCGGATACAATCGTGTGGCAGGGTGACCACATATTTATTGTTGACGCAAAATTCTACACTGGGGATAATCTTCCCTCATCAAGTTCCATCAGCAAGCAGATTGTGTACGGTCAGTTTGTGGAACAGAAACTGTGTAACGAGAATCTTCGGGATGGCGCGACTTACCAAGACTGCGCAAGCATTGGTAACAAAATTTTCAATGTGTTCTTGTTGCCCTACTGTTACGAAAATTGCGAAGCAAATCGCTACGAATGCCGCGAGCCTGAAATTTTGAATCAAATCCCCTTTGATCCGTATAAAATGCAGTTTCTGGGCACAGCCTCTAGCGACTGGATGGACAATTCTAAACCTTACCACAAAATCGTTGGCATCCAGCTGGATGTAAAATCCGCAATGCGGAACTACCGTCGCAACGAAATTGCTCAATTCAAGTTGGCGGAAATTGTGAAGGAAAAACTGTTAAAAATTGCAAAGTCTTCTGTATCGGATGAAATGATTGAACAAAATTCTGTTGCTTTAACTGCCGAATAATGGCTTCTCGGATTTTATTAAAGAATTTATTTTTAGATTGTTATTATAAAATCTGAAAATTTAAAATCCGAAAAGTTTTATGAAAAAGAAATTTGTTTTGTCGGCGGCAATGATTGCTGCTCTTGGTTTGGCGGGTACCGCCCAGGCGGCACAGACGGTGATTAAGGTGGATGATACCAAGCCGGGTGTGGTGATTAACAAGAATAATATGATGTCTGCGGATTTGGCCATCTGGAATCCGCCTAGCCGTTATTACGATATGACCGACGCCCTGGTGGATGGCGGTTACACTTTGTTCCGCTTCCCTAACGGCAGCTTGAGCAATGATTACCACTGGAATGGTATTGGCAAGTATGATAGCACGGGCCTTTGGATCACTACGGAAGAAGAGGGCAAGTATGCTCCGGGTTTCTTGGGCGAAACCATTTACCGCGGCACCACCAAGGACAATTACGGTTTTGTGCGTCGCAGTCATTTGGCCGACGGCAAGATGGAAACCATGTGGTGGGGCGAGATTCTGGACCCTAACGATCCGCCCTGGGTTGTGGTGGAATTCCCCGAAAAGAAGAACATTGATTCCTTGCAGATTAGCTGGGGCGATTTGCGCCCCAAGGCTTTCCAGTATGAATACTGGACTACGGATTATGCGGAATATCCGGGTGTGCATCAGGCGCTGACCAACGACTTGAAGCTGGAAGCCAGCGTGAAGGTGACTGGCCCTGAGACCATGTACAAGGGCAAGTCCGTGCGCACTCGTTATGTGGCGATCCGCTTTAAGTTGCAGGACTTGCCGGGCAAGGGCGTGCAGATTCGCGAGATGAAGATGTTCAGCAACGGCGAGGATTTGCTGGCCGGAAACGAATACAAGATGTATGCCATGTCCACCCGCAATGGCGACAAGGCCCGCACCGACTGGACCAACATTCCCTGGCATTTCGAAGAGTTCATGAAGTATCTGGGAACGCTGCCGAAATCCGCCGACGGTAAGCCGGCCCAGGCTGTGATTTGCGTGAATGCGGGTACGGGCACATCCAAGGAGGCTGCCGCCTGGGTGCGTTACGCCAACAAGGTGAAGGGTTACAATATTAAGCAGTGGGAAATCGGTAACGAACTGGACGGCGAATGGGAAGAATCTGGCCCCATTTCTGCCCGCCATTATGCGGCCCGCTATTTGGAATACGCCCGCGCCATGAAGGCTGTGGATCCCACTATCATTTTGCATGGACCGCTGCTCAGTACTCACAAGATGATGCAGAAGGGCGCCGGCATTCTGGATGGAAAGTACTGGATGGAAGAATTCCTCCGCATTGTGGGGGAGGCGGAAATCGCCGATGGCAAGCGCTACCTGGATGCAGTGGACTTGCACAATTATCCGTACTGGACTCCCAATGGCGCCAACGCCAAGGACATGCTGAAGGCGATGCTGGATGTGGGCCCCAATATGGATACGCTGGACGTTTGGATGAAGCGCCACTTGCCTGGTGTGGACAAGGTTCCTTCTGCTTCTGGCGAAGAAAAGCGCCGTGTGTTCCTGTCTGAATTCAGCACCAACGTTCAGGGCTACAGCCTGTTGATGGATTACCCCCAGGCAACGGCCATGGCTATGATTTTTGCGCAGCATGCGGTGCGTTTTGGCGACCGCTTGCAGGTGCTGCCCTGGGACGCTTTCGGTAACCTCTTCAAGAGCCCGGACGATACTTGGGGTACCATCAGTATGACTGCCCTTCTGAAGGAAGGTTCCTGGAACAAGTGGAAATCTCTGGAGCCTACTGCGGAATACTATGGCGTGTATATGACTTTCAAGCAGTTCCTGGAAGACGGCTTTGCTGTGGTTCCTGTGGAAAGTTCCAATTCTGAAGTTGTGGCTTATGCCTTGGCGAAGGATAAATCGGCTCGTGTTCTTTTGGCAAATCTGTCTGACGTTGCGCAGGTTGTGCAAATCGACCGCGTTTCTGTAGGCGCTGGAGCCGATAAGGCCGCCATCGAAGTGGATGTGTTTGGCGAGGAACAGTTCAAGTGGGTGGGCGATCAGAAAAACGCTTATCCCTATCCGAAGATGGGCCCCAGCGGACGCCGTCTGAATCCGGAAAAGTCCCGCGACATTACCATTCCGCCTTTCGGTCTCGTAGTGGCTCAAATTAATCCTCGCGCAGTTGGGACTGACAAGGCCACCGCAAAGAACGCCGCAACGCCTGTGGTTCTCGCCGCAGCCTTGGAAAAGAAGGTGATGATGGTGGGGGATACGGTGGACCTGTTTGTGACCGCCGTGCAGCAGAATGGTCAGCTGACAGGCGCAACTCTCAAGATTCCTGGCTTTGGAAAGAAGGGTAGTGCCATGACTGTGAACGTTACGCCTGATGACGGCAAGTGGGACGCCTCTGTAGAAAGCTTCCATGTGAAGGTTCCTGTACCCGAACATGCAAAGACGACGCCTGTGGTGGTGCAGGGTACCGGAGCCAAGGGTACTGAAATTGAATTGACGGTTACAGGCCTTGGCGGTAAAAAGACTGTGCAGAAGATTCCGTTCCGCGTGCGTGGCGCCTATCGAACCACAAGCGTTTTGCAGAACTTTGATAACGGCGTCGATGCCGTGGATTGGTTCCCGGTGGTGGGCGAAGGCAATACAGAAATGGGTGCCAAGGTCTTTAACGGAAATCCGCCCCATGGTGGCTTTATCCGTCATGATTTCCACATTGAGCAACCGCCTACTCTTGGCTGGCCCAACTACTCTGGCGCCTACTACGTTGTTCCCCAGGAAATCAAACAGTCTGTAGGTGTGGTGTTTGATTACGCCACCAACCACAACAATCCCGATGGCTACATCGAAGTTCAGGTGCAGAGCGATCAGGTGAAGGACTACGACGAGTTCATGGTTCGCCTCCGCAATACTCACGGCAGCTGGGTCCGCGACACCCTCATCTGGGAGAACATGACTCAGGAAGGTTGGGGCAAAACCATTCCTCAGCTGGATCCTACAAAGATCAAGACCATCAATTTCCGCGCCCGTCATAGCGGCGTGGGCTACATCAGCCTGGACAACATCTTCCTCTTGCAGGAAGACGGCACCGAAGTGCCTATGCCCAAGGGCTTGCGCCGCCTGAGGTAATGGCTCTTGTTTTAAATACAAGCGGGAACTTTCTGCTTGTATAAAATGAAAATCAAAAAGAAAACCTCGCAGTAGAGCTGCGAGGTTTTTGCTTAACGCTTGATCGCTGCGCGATTATCTCTTGTCCCTATCAACCCAGGGTCTCAGGTTTTCGCCAGTGTAAATCTGACGAGGACGATTGATCTTGGAGTTGGGATCGTCGTGCATTTCCTTCCAGTGAGCAATCCAACCCGGCAAACGACCGATGGCAAACATCACGGTAAGCATTTCGGTGGGGATGCCCATGGCGCGGTAGAGGATACCGGAGTAGAAATCCACGTTGGGGTAGAGCTTACGTTCGATGAAGTATTCGTCCTTCAGGGCGGCTTCTTCAAGCTTCAGGGCAATGTCAAGCAGCGGGTCGTGAACGTGTTCGCGTTCAAAAACCTGATACATGAGCTTCTTCAGCACCTTGGCGCGGGGGTCGTAGCTCTTGTAGACGCGATGACCGAAACCAGAGAGACGGAACGGGTCGTTCTTGTCCTTTGCCTTTGCCATGACCTGATCGATGGTCATGCCGCTCTGCTGGATGCGGAGCAGGGTTTCCAGCACAGCCTGGTTTGCTCCACCGTGGAGAGGTCCCCACAGGGCGCAAATGCCTGCACAGATAGATGCGTAAAGGTTTGCCTGGGAGCTGCCCACCATACGGACTGTAGAAGTGGAGCAGTTCTGTTCGTGGTCCGCATGAACGATGAGCAAGGTGTTCAGAGCCTTTTCCATAATCGGATCCGGGTGGTAAGGGCGAGCCTTACTGCTGAACATCATGTTCAGGAAGTTACTGCAGTAACTGCGTTCTGCTTCCGGGTAGACGAACGGTTCACCGATGCTTGCCTTGTAAGCGAAAGCGGCGATGGTACGAATCTTGGAAATCAAGCCTGCAGTGGTCAGTTCGAATGCGCTGGCAATGTTTTCATCGTCGTAGAAGCGGGGGGTGAAAAGACCCACAGCGTTCACGATGGAACTGAGGATACCCATAGGATGTGCGTTAGGCGGCATCTGACGGAAGAAACTCAGCAGGTTTTCGTGGAGGAGTGCGTTTTCGGTCAGGAGAGTACGGAAGTGGGAAAGCTGCTGGGATGTGGGCAGTTCGCCGTAAACCAGCAACCATGCTGTTTCAGGGAAGGTAGCCTTTTCAGCCAAGTCTTCGATGGCGTAACCGCGATAGCGCAAGATGCCCTGTTCACCATTCACGTAGGTGATGGAGCTCTTGGTGCTACCAGTATTCAGGTAACCGTAGTCAAGCGTTACAAGGCCAGATTCCTTGCGGAGCTTGCTGATGTCGAGACCGTGTTCGTTCTCAGTACCTTCACAGACGGGGAGTTCGAAACTCTTTCCGTTGTAGTTCAGTATTGCGTTGTCGGACATTGATCCTCCAGGGGGTAGTAGACGGTAGTCAGTAGGAAGTTAGAAGTGAGTTCTAAATCTCTGACTCCGACTATTATTCATTTTCATAAAAAGTAGAATTTGTTTTTGTCTTTAAGACTCGTTGCAAAAGACTTGTTGCAAATTTTGTGCCAGTAGGTTTCTGCAGCAAAACTGCCTACTTCCTACTGTCTACTTCCTACTTCTAATTACTTCTGCAGTTCCTTAACAGCCTTGTAGATGTTGTCGAAGAGCTTGGCCAGCTTTTCGGTGGGCACTGCGGAGAAGGCCAGACGGATAAGGCCGCTCAGCATGATGGTGCCGGTGCTGTAATCCTTGATGAGCTTCTGGCGGAGTTCTTCGGCGTCCACACCCTTGGGCTTGACGCACATGAAGTAACCGCTGTTGAAGGGCATGGCTTCGAAGGATTCTGCATATTCCGGATGGGAAGCCAGGATATCCTTGATGATGTCGTAGCGCTTCTTGAGGGTAGCGTACTTTTCAGCCTTCTGGGAATCGTATTCGGCAGACTGGTAGGCGGCCAGCAAAATCTTCTGGGAAATGGACGGACCGTTGGAGATGTTGCCACGGACGGTACCGGCGGCCTTGTCTTCCAGAGCCTTCAGCTGTGCTTCGGTAGCACCCTTGAAGCCGAAGCTCATGAAACCAACGCGGAAGCCCCAAACGTAGTCTTCCTTGGTGGGGCCGTCCAGCTTCACAGCCAGCAAGTTTTCGTGGGCGTCGACAATTTTTGTAAAGAGGGATTCGCGAGTTACACCATCTTCGTAAACCAGGCCGAAATAGGCGTCGTCCATGAGGGCCACGACCTTGTTGCCGGCAGCGGCACATTCGGTGAGGATCTTAGCGATTTCCACAGCTTCGGTTTCGGTGGCGGTGTAACCGGTGGGGTTGTTGGGGAAGTTCAGGAGAACAACCTTCTTGTCGCTCTTGCCAGCTGCAAGGGCTGCCTTGAGGGCTTCGGTATCGAAACCGCCGTTCTTGAAGGTGTTGAACGTCTTGATCTTTGCGCCGCGAGCGTTTTCGAAGACCAGTTCGTAGTTATCCCAGTACAGGTCCGGAATGATGACTTCGTCACCAGCGTCCAGGAACATGTAACCGGCGCAGCTGATAGCGTGGGTCAGAGCGCAGGTGACCACCGGGTTGGAGAAGTTCTTGGAAGCGAGGGTGGGGTTCTTCTTGATGACCTGTTCCTTCCATGCCTTACGCAGGTCCGGATTACCGAAGCTGGGGGCGTAGAGGAAGGAGTTCTTGGGGAGGTTCAGGGACTTGAGAACGCAATCCAGAACCAGCGGAGAACCGTCGTCTTCGAGAGCGGTACCGATGGTAGCGTTGATGTCGGAGCCCTTAGCTTCTGCACCCTGGCCAAGAATACCCTTGCGGGGGAAGAAAATGGCCTTGCCCTGTTCAGAGAGCATATCGAGGACCTTGCAGCCGTTTGCGGAAAGTTCGGCGTTCAAGGCAACTGCGAGAGGATTGTAGTTCATTTTTCGTTTCCTGTTGAAAAATTTGTTTAAACCGAGGGTCAAATTTAGCATAAGCCGAGCGTCGCGGCAACAAAGAATTTGTTGACATGACCGAGGCGAGCTAAATGCGGCAAACCTGCCGCAAGATAGTTTTTTTTGACCCACCTCGCAAGGTTCGGCACACATACGAAAACGTTATTTAAACCCAAAAATCCGTTATAAATCCGTAGAGGTTTGCCTTAAACCCTGTAATTTTCAAATATTGTAAGTAAAGTGTGGATCTGTAAGGTGTGCAGGATTCTTTTTTTTGACTCAAATCGCAATGAAAATCTAGTTTGTGTACTGGAGCTCACAATGTTTTTGATTCCTCTGATACTAGGTTTCCTAATCGAATTTCTGCTGGTCCCTTACTTTGTCAAACGTAAGGCAGTTCGTGGCCGCGGCTGGATCACCAAGGCCCAGTATCCAAAACTCTACGTTTTTGGAATCGTCATGTACATTTTGCTTGGGCTGTACCTGATGGCCATGAGCTACCCAGTCTATCTCATCGGCCTGGAAAAATAGGCGGGGAACTAATCAGATTTAGCAATTGCTCTTTCGTCAAAAATTCTAAAACAGAAAATGCGGTCAACTTGTTGCCCAAATCCTTTATGGATGCTCCTACGTGATAGACTATGTCGTCGACGATGATAAAACGGTCGTGAACATCTCGAATATTCAGGACTTGTACGGTGGGGTTTTGACGATTTAATAGATTCTCTTCTTCTTTCATTGTGCGGGTGACTCGTGCAGAATAGACAAATCCCTTTACTCCTGCAGACTTTTTTGCCAGGAGTCGGAGAGTTCTGTCGTCTGCATAGGGATCGATGATTATGATTTCTTGTTTTGCTGAACGGACGAGTTGGGCTGCGAATTCGTAGCCGCTCCACCAGGATTTCGCAGGAATTGCGCCTTCTGTGGGAGGCGTGTTTAGCTTGACAAAGAAATCTACTTGCTTTTCGAGAGCGTCAAGGCGATTTTCAGAGACGTCTAGCCGATTGTCGTGAGATTGTAGATGTTTCTCGTGATTGACTAGTTGCTGGTCAATACGTTGCTCGGATAGCATCAAACGTTGGTTGATACTGTAGCCTTTGAGAAGGTGGTTTTTCAGGACTTGGTTTGCCCAGCGACGAAAATAAGTTCCTTGAATAGATTTTACCCGGTATCCTACGGAAATAATGACATCCAGTGAGTAAATAGTAGTCGGTTTAAATTTTGAGAGGGTATTATGCAAAATTTGCATATTACTTTCTTTTTCAATTTCTTTTTCTTTAAAAGCATTTTGAATATGTCTGGCAATGACGGATTGATTTTTTTGAAATAACTCCGCCATTTGAGCCTGCGTCAGCCAGACGGTTTCGTTTTCGAGACGGACATCAAGATGCAATTCGCCATCGGCATGGTAGGCGATGATTTCGCCTTTTTCAGGCGCTTTTTCCGGTTGATTTTCCATCGGAAACTCCGAGGAACGCATTTCCCATGATGCGAGGAAACTCGCGGGCCCCTGTCGGGGGATGTAATAAAAACCGGCGTTTCCGGCTGGGATAAATATACAAATTGCAAAAGTCAGATTATGACAATTTGCGTATTTGACTATATTTATTTTGAGATAAAGGGAATAAATTAGGAGAACATATGAATATAGGCCGCCTGCGAACTATTCTGAGCGCAAAACCGCGTGTCACTCAGCTCGCTATGCTGTTGATCGTGGCAACAATGCTTATTGCCTGCGGAGGTGATAATGGTTCCAGCGCCAGTAGCGATGAAAGTTCTTCCTCTAGCGAAGTCAAGGACAGTTGCTCCTCCAGCGTCATTCCCGGCTCCGACCGGGAATCTAGCAGTTCCTCTAACGTCATTCTGAGCGGCAGCGAAGAATCCAGTAGTAGTGTGGTGGGTTCCTGTTCGTCTGAATTAGGCGAGTCGGGGCTTGAGGCAATTTCCGCAATGGCTTACTATTGTGTCCATGATTCTGCAAAGGTTGATTCCCTTTTGGCAATCTATAAGGCCGATGGTAATTTCGGGGATATGACGACATCGTTTGCCGATTGCGCCTACGAAATGTCCTTTGATTATTTGGATGATGATGTTATTATGCCGTCACCACTAAAAATGTTTTACCTTAATGAGAAACCTTACTCTAATTTTAAAATTTCGTGGGTAAAGTTCAGGGAGACGATTTATAAATTTTGGCAGGATGACTATGGTGTTGGGCCATGCAACAGGGATTTCGAAAACGTCGTGAAACGCAACCAGGATTCCCTAAGTGAATCGCCAAGATATTTTATATGCACTGATAGAAGACCTGGTTATTACAGCGAAATAAATTGGGTCTCTGCCTCGGCACTTCAAGTGGCTACCTACGGCTTGGAATGTGACAGCTCTGATTATCGTTCAATAACGGATAGTGCCGATGGCTCCATGTATGTTTGCGATAGAGGTGATTGGCGCTTGCCTAAGGATGTTGAAAAAGAATATGGGTTGTGTAAGGCCGAAAACAACGGTGAAGTCAAAGCCGGCGAAATATACGAGTACATCTGCGATTCTGCAAGTTGGAAACTGAACGAGTTGGTCCTAGTGGATTCCTCCGACAACCGTGAATTTCGTGCCCTGAAAATTGCGGGCCTTTACTGGATGAGCGAAAATTTCAAAACGGACTCTTCCAGGTATTTTTGGAATGAAGTCATGGATGAAAATTTCTGCCCGAAAGGATGGCGAATTCCCTCAGATAAAGAATGGGAATCCATGCTGGATACTTTGCGTGGTGTAAGAGCGAATGAATATCCCATGAATTTGGTTGAGAGGTTTGGTGGAGTTGTGAATTGGTGGAGCTCTACCGAATATGGTGCGGACAGCGCTGTGGTATTTGGAATTGACTATCACCCCATGGATTATGCGAGTTCGCGGAAATTTACATATCATAGAGGTATTCAGCCCAAGGAATCCAAATACAGATATGATTACGCCCGCTGCGTGAAGGATGGACCCATTCAGTAGGGTGGTTGCCCGATTGAAATACTGTGTTTGTTAAGGTAAAAACGATGAAAGTGAATGATCAAAGAAATGTGCGAAATGGTTTGAAAAAATTTGCTGCAATGTTTATTGTCGCGTTGACACTAGTTGCTTGCGGAGGCGATAATGGCTCCAGCACTACGGATGAGGGTTCCGGCAGTTCCTCTAGCGTCATTCTGAGCGAAGGCTCCGCCGAAGTCGAAGAATCCAGTTGCAGTGTGGCCCTTTCGTCGTCATCGAACCTTGAGCCTGTAGCGAATTCATCCAGCAGCTTCGTCCAGTTGCGTGAAGATACGGAGGACTCTACTCGCCAGACCATTTATCGATTCCTGTATCCCCGCGCAGACATGTCCTTAGATACAGGCTATTTCGATGGTTACGAATGTAATGTCGAAATGGATGGAAAGTTTAGTTGTATGCAAAGGTCCTGTGTTCCCACTGAAGGTGGTCTAATTCATCTCCCGTATAGTTTCGGCATTCTTGCCGTTCCCGCAATTGCTAAGGATGGTGCCGACAGTGTGTATTTTCGCGCCAGTACAAATATTACGCGACTGGTGGATATAAACTTTGGCGATAGTGCACTTACTACATTCATTCCGTTTGCTGACATTCCCGAGTTTGATAGGGATGGCATCTTGGAACAACTCTCTGTTTTACCTGCCGAGCCATGCTCAACTTTATTTCATTTTGAAGGAAATTATCTATTGCAGGCGGATGGATTGCCTGAAGGAATTGTACTTTATCGCGATGGCCAAGGAATCAAGGGGCGTGGAGATTCTCGGGAATACTATTCGGCTTTATTCCCGAAGGAAGAGTTGGACGCCGTAAAGGCGCACATTTATGAGGCCGGTCAAGATGAAAAGTCTTCTTACAACAAACTCATGGTAGGATATTACAGTGAACTGAAATATGCTCCAGATAGAGGACTTGATATCTCCAACCAAGCGATTACAGCAGAGATTAATGATTTTGGCTGCGGCGTTGTGTCGACATCCTATAAAACGGCTGTGCTGGCTGGACTTTGTGAAGGCTGGAAAATCCCCGAAGATGCAAAGGTGTTTTCCTATCGCCTAATCAACATTTCTGACAAGGTCCCTGAAAATCCTGTCCAGTGGAAGTTGACCTATATGGATCAGTATGGCCGAGGTGGCTCCTTGGATATTGTCTCCCAATTTGAATAGGCGTGTAAGCTTCAGTTGCCTTTTAGGGTGTATCAGCCCTCAAAAAATAAACGAATTTGAATTTTTTACGTCTGTTTTTTATAAATTTCAAGCAGAAATTTTTAACTCTGGCGCCTTGTGACGCCTTATAAAAGGTCGCAAATATGCAGATTGATTTGAATAATGTCGATTGGAAGACTCTCCCCTTCGGTTACTCCGACACCGATTACAACGTTCGTTGCTACTACCGCAATGGTCAGTGGGGCAAGATTGAAGTTTCCTCCGACAAGAACATCAGCATTCACATGGCCGCTACCTGCCTCCACTACGGTCAGGAAGGTTTCGAAGGCCTGAAGGCTTACACTGGCAAGGATGGCAAGGTCCGTCTGTTCCGCGTTGACGAAAATGCAAAGCGCATGCAGAGCACTGCAAACCGCGTTCTCATGGCTGTTCCGCCTATCGAACTTTTCCGCGAAATGGCTCACCTGGTAACCAAGCTCAACGCTCGCTTCGTTCCGCCCTATGGCCATGGTGCAACTCTTTACATTCGCCCGCTCCTCATCGGTACTGGTGCAGAAGTTGGCGTGAAGCCTTCTGACGAATACCTGTTCATGATGTTCGTCTGCCCGGTTGGCCCCTACTTCAAGGATGGTTTCAAGCCTGTTGACATGATGATCAGCCGTAACTACGACCGTGCCGCTCCTCAGGGTACCGGTACTGTGAAGGTTGGCGGTAACTACGCTGCTTCCCTCCAGTCTCTTGCCGAAGCCAAGAAGCTGGGCTACTCCAGCACCATCTATCTGGATGCCAAGGAAAAGAAGTACATCGACGAATGCGGTCCGGCAAACTTCTTCGGTATCAAGGGCAAGTCCTACATTACCCCGAAGTCCGAATCTATTTTGCCGTCCATCACCAACAAGAGCTTGCAGCAACTGGCCGAATACCTGGGCTACACTGTTGAAAAGCGTCCGGTGGCTTTCGAAGAACTGGCTGAATTCTCTGAAACTGCAGAATGCGGTACCGCAGCTGTGATCACCCCGATCAAGAAAATCGTGGACCCCGTTGCCGGCAAGGAATTCACCTACGGCGATGGCAAGAATCCGGGCCCTGTCTGCACCGAACTCTTCACCAAGTACACTGCTATCCAGTTCGGTGAAGCTGAAGACCCGTTCGGCTGGACCGAGGTTGTAGACCTGTAATTAACAGGTTCGAGGAAATCTCAAAAATTTAAAAGGCTCGCGATGAATGTTGCGGGTCTTTTTTTTGCATATTGAATGCGTAGGATCTGTTTTGTATAAACGATCCTAGAAGACTTTCAGGAATCTTAAAAGTTGAGTAAGAAAGATGGAAAAAACAGCGATGTTGACCGCCGCCATGACAAGGCCCACTTTCTTACACCAGGGGCAGGGCGCGAGGTTTATGCCGTTTTGGGTTGTGTAGGTTCCGTTGCCGATTTTGTATAGATCGATTAGGTTCCAAATGACGGATATGAACGCTGTAATGCCCAAAAAGGTGCAAACCAGTTTGATGATGCCGTTACGATTGTTGCCGCAGAAGAAATCGTGAACGCCTAAGGTTCCCATGATGATGGAAAGTATGGCAACGAGGCTTGCTTTATCCTGGGGAGAAGAATCCTTTGGCTTGCAGGATTTTTTCCGCGGAGTTTCTACGGGAAAACTCATCTCAAGATTGTTGTTGTCTTTTTCCATCATGAGATAAAGTGTAGAATTTTAGGAAAGTCTTTCGGTGAGTCTCGTAAAACGGCGGGTGCTTCGGACGTTGCGGACTGCCTGGTGGAAGGCTCCAGGGGCAGAAAGAATCCACACGTGTCCTTTGGCGCGGGTGATGGCGGTGTAGATTAGGTTGCGTTGCAGCATGATGGAGTGGCTAGAATCCAGGACCACGACTACTGCGGGATATTCGCTACCCTGGCTCTTGTGGATGGTGCAGGCGTAGGCGAGGGTCAGTTCCTCCAGTTCATCCTCTTCGTAATCTACGGTCTTGTCATCAAAGAAAACCGTAATCTTCTTGTTGGCGGCGTCAATGCGCCAGATGATGCCTACGTCCCCGTTGAACACGTTCTTTTCGTAGTTGTTCTTGATTTGCATGACGCGATCCCCGTTGCTCCATTCCACACCTTGCATTTTGTGGCGAGGAGCGCTTGGGTTCAGCAGCGTTTGCAGGAACGGGTTCAGTTCGAAAATTCCCAGAGGGCCTTTCCGCATGGGGACAAGGACCTGCATTTGTTCGATGAGATTAATGTCCAGCTTGCTCTTGATGCCTCTTGCAATGAGCTCCTCAAGGAGGGCCTTGCATTCCTCAGGTGTTTCGAAGGGCATAAAGTGAAAGTTGGGACCATCCAGCGGGGATGGCGTAATGCCCTTGTTAATCTGGGCGGATTTTGCGGCAATATCGTTGTCGCCGGCCTGACGGAAAATGTGCTGCAGGCGGACGCTTGGAATGTTTGGACTGCGGAGAAGATCGTTCAGGACGTTCCCTGGCCCGACACTGGGCAGCTGGTCTGCGTCCCCCACAAATACAATGCGGGTGCTTTCGCCAACGGCTTCCAGCAGGGACGATGCCAGCCAGGTGTCCACCATACTGAATTCGTCCACGATCAGGAGTTTGCACTGCAGTTGGTTCTCGGAGTTCTTCACGAACTTTCGGGAAACAGGATCCACTTCCAGAAGCCTATGGATAGTGCTTGCCTTTTCGCCACAGCAGTCACCCATGCGCTTGGCGGCGCGTCCCGTGGGGGCGGCAAGCAAAATGCTTTCGCCCATTTTCCGCGCCAGATGGAGGATGCCTTTCAGGATGGTGGTCTTACCAGTGCCAGGACCGCCCGTAATGATAAACACCTTATGGGAAAGTGCCTTCGTGATTGCTTCCCGCTGGATAGGGTCGAAGGCAAACTTATGGTCCCGTTCCCAGTCAATCAATTCACGATTGATGTATTCGGGACTGATGAATTCATCCTGGTTGTTGATGCGGCAAAGAAGATCGTTTGCGATTTTTTCTTCTGCACGATACAGGGGCGGGAAAAAGCAATCGTCGTCAATCCGCTTGATGCGTCCCGTGGCGCAAGCATCCTCAAAAAGGTCCAGCAACGAATTGATGGAATCGTCATCGCTGTAGTCAATGCGCAAGTTCTTTAAGGTACGGCCAATCAGATTGTCCTTGGGCAGGTACGTGTGGCCTTCGCTCATGGCCGCTTCCTGCAGGGTGTACAATAAGGCTTCCTGCAGTCGCATGGGACTATCTTTGGGGATTCCCACTTTCATGGCGATTTCGTCGGCCTTAAGGAACCCGATGCCGAAAATTTCCTCGCATAGCATGTAAGGATTTTCATGAATTTTCTCTATAGTTCCCTGACCGAACTTCATCCAGATTTTCTTGGCCACACTACCTACGATGTCGTGGCTATATAAGAACATCATGGTCTCGCGGCTATGACGTACTTCCTGCCAACGTGCTAAAAAAATCATGGCCTTGGATTTCGGGAGTCCCTTAATCTTTTGTTCCAGGAACTGCTCCGGATGATTGTCCAAAATGTCGAAGGTGCTTTCGCCAAAGATGTCGTAAATGTTCTGGGCGGTCTTGGGACCAACACCCGGACAGATGCCGCTACCCAGGAAGGTTACGACGTCGCTGTCATCGGCTGTGGCAACGAGTTCAAAACTGGTACACTTGAATTGTCGCCCGAACTTGGGATGACTTCCCCAATCTCCTGTGAACTTTACGCTTTCTCCCACATTTAGTTGGGGGAGGGTACCCGTCACCACTACCACTTTCTTGGACTCTGCATCCGTAAGGCGCAAAACGGTAAAACCATTCTGCGGACTGTGGAATGTGATGGATTTTACGGTCCCCTGAATATCCATAAATGTGGTAAGCCTTATTTCGGCTTGTACTGATTCTTTACGTCAAGTTCTGCGTTCCACTTGTCGGGATCGAAGTCTGACATGGTGGTCAGTTTCTTGCCGCGCTTTACAAGCCAAACGCCCAAGGCGATTGCGATGAATATTGCCAGGGCCCTAGCGGTATTGTAGTCCAGACCGAAGCCTACGGGAGCGCCCTTCAGGTTGGTGGGGCTTACCCACAGAATGTAATCTGCGGTAATGAAGGTCATGAACATGCAGGGCAGAAGAGCGATCCAGAAATTCTTGCACTTGCTGCGGAGATAGACTGCTGTAACGCAGAGGCTACATACGGCCATGAGCTGGTTGCTCCAGCTGAAGTAATTCCACAGGATGTTGAAACCTTCCTTGTCCAGGTTGCTCCAGAAGATAATGGCAAGGCAGATGGCGAACATGGGAACGGTTAGGAGCAGGCGATTCTTGGTAGATGCCTGGTCGATGCCGAACAGTTCGGCGATGGTCAAACGAAGGCTACGGAGACTGGTATCGCCGCTAGTGATGGCAAGGACGATCACGCCTACCACCACCAGGACAGAAATCGGTGCGAAGGGAAGAACGTCATTGACCAAAGTGCTCAGAACTTTTACGCCGCTTGCGCCAGTAATGAGTTCCGGGAACTTGTGGTAGATGTACATGCCGCCTGCAGCCCAGATCATTCCGATAAGGCCTTCCAGGATCATCATGCCGTAGAAAGTTTGACGGCCGGTCTTTTCGGTAAATTCAGTACGGGCCACCAGAGGACTCTGGGTGCTATGGAAACCGCTAATGATTCCGCACGCAATGGTGACGAACAGCATGGGAAGAATAGGCTGGTGAGCCGGATGCTGCGTGAAGTTACTGCCAAAGTCGCTGAAGTTGATTTCGGTAAGAACATTCAGGTTGGGGGCGATTCCAATCAGGATGGCGATGGATGCAACAATCAGAAGGCCGCCAAAGATGGGGTAGATACGACCGATGATCTTATCGATGGGGAAGAAGGTGCTCAGGAAGTAGTAGACGAAAATGCAGGCTACTGCAACCCAGAAAAGGGTGGGAGAAACTGCGTTACCAACCAGGATGGGGGTGTTGATGAGCTGAGCCGGAGTATTGGTAAATACGGCGCCTACCAGGATCAATGCCACGGAAATCAATGTCATGACAATTTTGGAAGGACCCTTGCCTAGGAACTTTCTGGAAAGTGCCGGAACATTGTAACCGTTGTTACGCATGCTCACCATTCCGCTGAAGTAGTCATGGACGGCGCCGCCCAAAACGTTTCCCAGCGGGAGAAGGATGAAGACGATGGCACCAAACTTAATGCCGAGAATCACACCGATCACAGGACCGATACCCGCGATATTCAGAAGCTGGATCAGCATGTTCTTCCAGTGGGGAAGAACCAGGCGGTCCACGCCGTCGGGATTTTCGGTAGCGGGGGTCTTGCGATCATCGGGGCCGAACACATGTTCTACGAACTTTCCGTAAGTAAAGTAGCCGCCGATCAGGATTGCGACGCCAATCAGGAATGTGATCATTTTGATGCCTTCTTTAGGTTGTTATTCTTCTTCAGATTCTTCTGCCGGTTCGGTTTCCGGTTCTTCCGTATTCATATCCGGTTCGTCGTAGGATTCTTGAGCCCTTGCACGAACGTTTTCGTTCTTGTTTTCTGCAGCGGGCTCGGACTTGGCGTTACGATCGTAACCCTTTTCCTTGGCGATTTCGTCAGGAGTCTTGTCAGTGCCGAACTGCTGCTTGAAGTAAAGAATGTTGGTGGTGTAGCTGGACTTGCCTGCATAATCGAAGCCAACCACAGGGTTGAAGGATGCGCCCAGATGGAATGCGACTTCAAGACCAAAACGGAAACCGTTGTTACCTTCGATTGTCAAATCGGGGCTGATGACCTGTCCATAATAAGCGCCGGGACCACCGGTAAGCTTATCCTTGGCCATGCAGGTGAGCTTGCCGCCGGAAGCCATTTCTGCAGACTGGTAACCCAGGGACATCATGATTTCAACAGTCTTGATAGGCTTATAACCTAAAATCAAGGAAATGTTCAGGGTGGAAACATCCAGATCCAGTTGGCCCTTGTAATCTTCTGGCTGGTAGCTAATGCTGCTGGTGTTATAACCAAAGCCAAGGCTGACGTTCAAGCCCTGAGCGGCAGGAGGAAGCATGTACTGGAATAAATGACCGAAGCTGTACTGAAGTCCGAAACCGAATTCGCTAAAGCCACGAAGTTCGCTGATAGCGGGAAGCATCATCCAGCGAAGTACGGCACGGGCATGGAACATGCTGGCGGCAACCTGCAAATAGGGATAGGTAAACACGCCAAGACCATTCAGGGTTTCGTTACCATAGATGCGGCCATCGTAAGGCTGGGTCATGTTGTGGTTTTCGCCGAAAATGGTGGGGACTTCTGCTCCGCCGTACACAGGATCGTTAAATACGCGGTCGTCATCTCCAATGGGAATGATGGAGAAGGGAAGACCTGCTTCAAAGGAAAAGCTATTGGCGACTTCTGCGCTGACGAACCAGTTGCTATTCAGCACATTACCCAGGTTTGCAATAATAGGCTTTACATAGCCGGGACGGTTACCATATAAAGGAATCTTGCTGTCGAATGCGGCAAGGGATTCGTAGGTGGATGCCCAACCTTTATCGTCCATGGCAAAAGAAACCGCGGTTGAACAGAGGGCTATGATGGAAGATAGAATTGCAAGTTTTTTCATGGGAGTCCGAATAATGGTTGCTTGTTAGAATTGATACCGCAAGGCTAAAGAAACCAGAATCATCGTTTGCCATAAGTTGTGGTTCATGGCGTCGTTTTCAATGCGATCTGCGTCTACGGTAAAGAAACAGTTCTGGTAAAATTTCAGGGACGGGACCATGGCAATGTGGTCTGTAATGAAGTAGTGGATGTTGGCGATGAATCCGAATCCAAGACCGGTAAAGTCAGTGTCATACATGTCCGCACCATAGAACAGGTTCTCGTCGGTCTTGATATTGACTAAGGATATGCCTGCTCCGATTCCTGCCTGAAAGAATTCCGGCCAGAAAATATTGTACGTGAATTCAAGACCTAGACGCATGATGCGGGTATCTCTTTCCATGGTTTGGTCAGGATAGGCAGTCATGTTCTGTTCCGAAGTCCAGTGCTGAAAATTCAAGGCTAGGGACAGTTCCTTGATGTTTACCCCAAGAGAAAAATCAGTGCTGCCCAAAACGGATAGCGTAGCGGGATGGAGATTTCCCTTGACTCCGTTGCCGTCTTCAACTTTCAGAACGTAATCGTTCATATCGCCTTTGGAAACAAGAAGTCCAAAACCGGCTTGTCCAAAGAATGTTACGGGCTTAGGTGCGGCCCAAAGGGTAGGCGCAAGCAGAAGAATTAAAGCGGAAATACCCTTGAGAAATTTCATGAATGAAAATCCTTAGAATTGATATTGGATTGAGAGACCTGCAGTAAAGAAGGTCTGCCACAGGTAAGGATCTGCGTCACAAAGCTCTGAAGCCTTGGTGTAGATGTTCTTGAACCAGTTCTCGTAAATTTTCACGGACGGAACAATCGCGATGTGCTCGGTAAAGTAATAGTGGGCGTTGAGGATGAAGTTTACCCCAAGTCCCATGTATTCCGTGTTGTAGGCTTCGTCGTCTATGAAGGATGAACTGCTCGCTTTCAGAGTGGAAAAGGAATAGCCTAATCCCAGACCGACCTGGAAGTCTTCCGGCCAGTTGATGTTGTAGACGAATTCAAAACCGAAACGCCAGAAAGTCATGTCCGTTTCTTTGTCGTCATCAAAGTCTACCATATCCGTTGATCGGGTGGTGTACTGGAAAAGAATGGACAGGGAGAAGAAACGCATGTTCACGCCGGCAACGATTTCCGGAGAAATCAGGAAGCCGATGTCCGGCGGATAGACTTTCATCATTTCGCCGGTTGTGTCTTCCAGGGAGAGAGCTCTCTCGTTCAAGTCACCGTTGCTGTAGCCGCCGTTGACGCCTGCTTGTACGAAATAGGACTTTGGCCAATAATTTTCGGCAAGGGCCTGTGTGGTAAACAGTCCCGCAATCAGTAGACAGAAAATGAGCATCGTCTTCTTCATGAAATACCTAACGCAGAAAAACCGGAATATGCATCTCGCCCCATGCCTCAAAGAGCCGAAGGCTCGACCTCGCACCTCAAGCCCCGTAGGGGCGACCTCGTCTCTAATCTCTACTTAGCTGCGTAATAGAACATGGCGTCGATGCACTTCTTGGCGGCGACGCGGGTGGCTTCGTCCAGTTCCACATGCTGGGCTGCTTCCGGATGGCGCAGGGTTTCCAGGATGTTTTCCAGGGAGTTGGACTTCATGTACTTGCACATGCTGCAGCTACCGATGAAGCGCTTGTTGGGGAATTCGTACTGCATACGGGCATTGAGACCGCATTCGGTGAGGAGCAGGAACGGGGTGCCTTCGGGCTGGTCCTTGATGTAGGTGACCATCTGGCCGGTGCTGCCCACGTAATCGCTGAGGAGGGCGACGCCCGGGTGGCATTCGGGGTGGCTCACCACCTTCAGGCCCGGGTTCTGGCTGCGGAAGAAGTTGATCAGTTCGGAATCGTAGGTTTCATGCACGTAGCAGCAACCGCTGTGGAGCACGATTTCCTTCTTGATTCCCTTGCGCTTCATTTCTTCGATGAGGTTCTGGCCCATGAGGCCATCGGGGACGAACACGATCTTGTCGTTTTCCAGACTGCTTACGATCTTCATCACGTTGGAGCTGGTGACGCAGACGTCGCAGTTTGCCTTCACGTCGGCGGTGGTGTTGATGTAGCAGACGAAAGTGTGGTCGGGATACTTTTCGCGGAGGGCGCGGACTTCGGCTCCGGTAATGGAGTCGGCCAGACTACAACCGGTAAGAGGACCCGGAATCAGAACGTCCTTGGTGGGGTTCAGAATCTTTGCGGTTTCGCCCATGAAACGGACTGCGGAGAACACGATGGTCTTTGCTTCCACCTTGGTGGCGTCCTGACTCAGCTTGAAGGAGTCGCCATCGTAGTCGGCAACGCCCAGGATGATTTCCGGGGCAACGTAACTGTGGGCGAGAATCACGGCGTCGCGCTCCTTCTTCAGTTCGTTGATTTCGTTGATGATGGGAAGCATCTGTTCCACTTTTTCCATGGAATAGGTGCAAAGGACAGCGCCGGGCTGGATAGTCTTAAGACGATTGTAAAGTTCTTCTGCAGTCATACCTTAAATTTAGAAAAAACCGCAAGGATCTGCAAAAAAGTGAGTTTTTAACAAGCTCTTTTCGGGGCTTGGCACGGCTTTTGCAACCATAGAAGCGAATAAATCTGCAAAGATTTGAAAAATTACAAAAATTGTAAAGATTGACGGTTCTATATGCTTACGGATGATTGTTCTAGTACAAGAAATGTAAAAGATAGCGAGTTAGGTTCTTACCTCATGAAGAACGCCACGAAATTCGAATACGGGACCTTGGTAGATGATCGTGATGGGGAAATTTACTGTACCGTAAGGATTGGAAATCAAATGTGGATGGCCGAAAACCTTCGTTACGTATCCGTTGGCGGTGTGGCTGACGATGATAAGGATAGCTTTGTCTATGGCGAAGTGGAATCCAATGTGGATCGGTATGGACGTCTCTACACTTGGGATGCCGCCCTGAAAGTTGCTCCGGAAGGTTGGCATCTTCCTTCGGACGAGGAATGGGGCGTTCTATGTGATTATCTTGCCTCTATGGGGGACGAACTCCCTGGAAACGCCTTGAAGGCATCTTCTTTCTGGGAAGAAAAGTATGGCGTCTCCATGGGGACGGATTCCTCGGGTTTTGCGGCGGTTCCTGCGGGTGGCCGCTACAGCATGGGTTACTTCCATGACGCAAATCGTCATGCCTATTTCTGGACATCCGACTCGGAAGGTCGCGAATATGCCAAATATCGGTGCCTTTGCTGCCGCGGAGGGCAGGTCAGTTGCGATTATTCCTACAGAAGTGACGCTTTTTCCGTTCGTTGCGTTCGGGATATCTAGACAAAGTTTCTAAATTTGGCTCCGGTGTGATTGGCAAAATTTGGATGGATCAGATTCGGAGACTATATGTACTGTTCCCATTGTGGTGAAAAGAATGATGATGGCGCACGCTTTTGCAAGAGCTGCAATGCTTTGCTGTTCCTTGTTGCGCCGACAAAGATGCCTTTTCAGAGTGCACCTCGTCCCTCTGCAGACAAGGATGCAAAGAGTGCGAAACCTGTCGTTTCGAGAGTCAGGACTCCGAGAATTGATCTCCAGAATCTGAATGAGCCGAAATTGGAAGCGTCTATCGTAAAGGCAGCAAAGCCTTCTCCGGCAATCAATCCCTTTGGCGATGCCATCGTTATTGAAGATGATCGCATGAATCCCTTTGACGAATCCGCCGATTCTGAAGAAGTATCCCAATCCCATTGGGGCGCCCGCATTACCATGGTGCTGATGCTCATCGCCATGCTTGCAGTGGTCTTTGCTAATATCAGCGGCAAGGCAACCGCAATTTCTGATGGCGGCAACACCGTCTATTCCGTCTTTGCCGTGATGTTCCTGGCGGGAACGATTCTGTGTGGCGTGCTGACCTTGCTTTTCACCCTTTTCAGCCCTTACAAGAATTCCAAAAAGATTGTCGTGATCCTGATTGCTTCTGTGGCGGGAATCGTTGCTGAAACGGCTGCAGGTAGTGATGGAATGGCTTTTGTTCCGGCCATTGTATCCACGGTAGTTTCCGTTCTGCTGTTGATTTTCAATAGTGGCCTTGCCATCAAGGAGTCTGTAGACGACGAAATTGACTTCGGTTCTGTTGACACTGAAGCCAATAACAATCCTCTGCTTTAATATGACGCAGGCTAAATAAGCCCGTGATTTAAGCTTCGCCTATTCTCAACATCTTGATCAGGGGCATTCCCGCTTCCTTGCATTCATCCAGGTCGATTTCAAAATCGATACTCCAGTCGTTGAAATCTTCTTCGTCCTGAAGCATTTGCTGGATCAGCATCTTGTTACCTTCGTAGGTAATAATGCTATGCTGCATGGAACGCCCTTCCACATCCATACGGAAGTTGTGGTGTTCTGCGATGTAGCCTGCCATGATTTCCATCAGGCCATTTTCAGTCCAGGGCTTTCCGTTTCCATCCACAAGCATCTGGCCTTCTGCCAGGTCGTCTGCCAATAAGTCCAGGACGTCGCCGTAAGCCTGCTTCTGCAGGGCGCTCATAAGCTGGAAAATGCGCTGGCGAACCATCTTGACAAAACGTTTCTTGTCGTAGGTAATGTCTGCAGCCGCCTTTTCAGCGCCGAAGGCGGTTTCCAGTTCGGTGGCGCCAGCGGCGTCCATACGTTTCTGGTAATCTTCCGGATGGGCCATCTTTTCCCATTCTTCCAGCAGGCTGGAGTCCGTACGACGAATCATGTCGCCCAGATAGTCTTCCATCTCGTGAAGTTCCTCGTTCTTGTAGCTTTCGGGAACGGTCTGCTGGAGAACTTTATAGACGTAGTTCAGATGACGTAACAAGATGGCTTCCATGCGCTGGAGGCCGTACTGCTTGATGTATCCGCTAAAGGTGGTGAAGTTCTCGAACATTTCGCGAACGATGGACTTGGGCTCCACATTCACGTCTACCCACGGGTGGGTTTCTGCAAAACTATTGTAAGTGTCGTAGATGAAATCCCGGAGGGGCTTGGGATACTCCACCTTCTCCACTTCTTCCACACGCTGGTTGAATTCCATCCCCTGAGCCTTCAGTTCGTCCATGCGGGCGTTGCGGGCCTTGTTCTGCTGGATACGTAGAATTGCTTCGGGATTTTCCACAATGCTTTCGCAGAGGGTGATTACATCCAGGGCGTACTCGGGACTTTCCCTATCCAGACGGGGGAGGGTGTCCAGCAGGTAGAGGGACAGGGGCTGGTTCATGGAGAAGTCATCCTGCAGGTCCATGTTCACACGGAGCTTGCTATAGCCAGGGGCTACCTGAGGGACGAATTCAATAATATGGCCTTCCACCAGGGAACGGAACAGCTGGAAGGATCTCTTTTCCAGTTTTCTCTTGCTGGCAGCGGTTTCGTGACAGTCCTTCAGTAGGTTGCGCATGGCTCTGCATCCATCCGTAGGTCTGCTCAGGATGTTCAATAGCATTCCATGGGATACTTGGAAACTGGATGTCAGCGGTTCTGGTGCCGCCTGAATCAAGCGCTCGTATGTACTCTTGTCAAAAGGAACGTAACCGTGTTCAGGAGGTTTTTTCTTCTGGAACTTCTTGCCGGTCTGCTTCGTTTTTGCTTCCAGCTTCAAGTTCTCGATGACGTGCTCGGGGGCTTGCGCCACGACAAATCCCACGTCGTCAAAACCCTTACGTCCAGCACGTCCTGCGATCTGGTGGAAGTCTCGTGCCGTAAGGATGGCAGTCTTGTCACCGCTGTACTTGCAAAGCTGGGTGAAAAGCACCGTACGGATAGGCACGTTCACGCCAACGCCTAGCGTGTCTGTTCCGCAGATGACTTTAAGAAGACCCTTCTGTGCCAGCTTTTCGCAAAGGATTCTGTATTTGGGCAGGAGACCTGCATGATGAATGCCAATACCCTGCTTCAGCCAGCGCTTTACATCGGGACCATAAGGGCTGCTGAAACGTACTTCCTTGATGGCTTCGTTAATCGCTTGTTTTTCTTCCTTGCTGCATAGGTCAAGACTCATGAAATTCTGGGCGTTGCTGGCTGCTGCAGCCTGGGTAAAATGCACCACATAAACGGGGGCTTTTCCCTCGTTAACCAGTCGCTGGACCGTGTTGGAAAGTTCCTGTTCGGAATAGGTAAAATCAAGGGGCACGGGACGCTGGGTGGATCGTACGGTAACGGATTCCTTGCCCGTGTGCTTTGTCATTTCCTTCTCAAAAAATTCCGTGGCGCCTACCGTTGCGCTCATGAGAAGGAATCGAGTGTTGGGCATGGTAAGCAGGGGGACCTGCCAGGCTACACCGCGTTCCTTGTCGGAGTAATAATGGAATTCGTCCATGACTACATCGGAAATGGTAGACTGTTCCCCTTCGCAGAGGGCCATATTGGCTAGGATTTCTGCGGTACAGCAGATAATAGGTGCGTCGCGATTGACGGTTGCGTCGCCTGTAGAAAGACCTACGTTTTCTGGACCGAATTCCTTACACAAAGCCATCCATTTTTCGTTCACCAGAGCCTTGATGGGGCAGGTATACACGCTGCGGCGTCCGTGGGCGAGGCTATCGAAATGGAGGGCTAAAGCCACTAGGGACTTGCCGGAACCAGTGGGGGTGTTCAGGATAACATTTTTGCCGTCTAAAAGTTCCAGGATGGCTTCTTCCTGGGCGGGGTAAAGGCTTGTGCCTTTTGCTTCTGCCCATCCGAGGAAGGATTCCAGCAGTTCTTCAGAGGAAGGAACTTCCCCGGAATCTCTTGTTTGTAAAAAATCTTTTAAAACAACGGCGTTTTTTTCGGTCATAGCTTAAAGATAGCTTCTTTGAAACGTAAGAAAATGTTACATTTAGCACAATGAAAAATATTCTTGTAATTTGTACCGGCAACATTTGCCGTAGTCCCACAGGTGAGTACCTCCTGAAAAAGGAACTCGGTCCTGATTTTAACGTGATGAGTGCTGGTCTCGGCGCTCTGGTGGATCATCCTGCCCATGAAACCAGCCAGAAGATTGCTCTGGAACATGGGGTCGACATGAGTGCTCACCGCGCACGCCAGATTAACATGGACCTCCTGAAGTGGGCTGACTTGGTTTTGACTATGGAAAATGGCCACAAGCAGGAACTCATTTCGAAGTATCCTTTCCTGGAAGGCAAGGTTTTCCGTTATGGAGAACCGCAGAAGGTGGACGTACCTGACCCGTACCGTCGCCCGGAAAGCGCCTTTGTCCTGGCATGGAACTTTATTTCGAAGCTGACTCCCTACTGGGTTGAAAAGATTAAACAAAGTGAACAAAAAGCGTAATCCATAAAAGGTGAATATGAAACGTTTGAGTGTTTTTATTTGTGGTGCTGTAGCCCTTCTCGTGAATGGTTGCGCATTAGCCCCTCAGATGCGTATGAATGTGCCCGATGACTCCTCGGAATATAACGGACTGACCGTTCGTATTCATTCCATTGACAAGGGTGAATTTGGTGCTACTGCTGCAAGTGCAGAAAACCAGACAGAAGACTTTGGCGATCTGAAGGAACTGATCGTGGATTCCCTTCCCTCCCTGGAATACCGTATCGGTCCTCTGGACATGGTTCAGGTGGTTGTCTGGGAACATCCGGAACTGACTTCCCCTATGGGGCAGTACCAGCCGGCTGGTCAGAAGGTGACTACCGATGGTACTCTGTTCTATCCTTATGCTGGTGAAATCCAGGTGGCAGGCCTTACCGCCCAGGAACTTCGCAAGGAAATTACCACTCGACTTTCCAACAAGATCCTCAATGATCCGCAGGTGGACGTTCGCGTGACTGGCTACAACAGTCTTCGCGCTACGGTGACCGGCGCCGTTAATAAGCCGGGCTCCATTTCTTTCACTGAAGCCGCCATGACCTTGCCTCTGGCAGTGGCTGCTGCAGGTGGTTTCTCCGAACTTGCCGATCCGTCCGGCATCCAGCTCCGCCGTGGCAATAAGGTATACAACATCAACTACATGGATGCCTTCAGTAACAATCTTCCCCTGGACCGCATTGTCCTTCAGCCGGATGACCAGCTGTTCATTCCGGCCCTTTCTGAAACCCAGAAGGATGACAAGGTTTTTGTTCTTGGCGAAGTGGGACGCGTCGGTGTCGTGAATCTGAACCATGGTTCCCTCTCTCTAGTTGAAGCTCTGGCTTCTGCTGGAGGCCTCCAGGCTCTGTATGCAGCCTCCAGCGCCATTTATGTTCTCCGTAACTCCGGCGAAAAGCAGGTGGATATCTATCACCTGGATGCAAAGAACGCTATGGCACTTGCTATGGCGAATCGTTTTGACTTAAACGCTCATGACATTGTATATGTAGATGCTTCTGGCCTTGCTACCTGGAACCGTCTCCTGACTTTGATCAAGCCTAATGTTGACCTTCTCAACAATGCATCTTCCTTTGTTAATAACATTAACCAGGTTAATGCTCGCGGTTGGTAATACATGATTAACTTAATTCTCTGTGGTGGTAACGGTACTCGCCTTTGGCCTGTGAGCCGTTCCCTGATGCCCAAGCAGTTCGCTCCGCTTTTTGACGGACAGTCCCTGTTCCGCAAGACTGTGGTGACCAATTCCGCGGTTTGTGATTGCCAGTTTATCGTTTCCAACGCTGACCAGTTCTTCCTGGCAAAGGACCAGCTGGAAGCCGAAGGCAAGAAGGGCAGCAAGTTCCTCCTGGAACCGGTGGGCCGCAATACTGCTCCCGCAATCGCTCTCGCATGCTT
>NZ_QGDU01000030.1 GCF_003149045.1 Fibrobacter sp. UWR4
ATTAAATTTTAGAAAATAGCCCATTTTTTGTTTAATTTAGGCGAAAGTCAACAAAAAAGGGTGGCGAAGCCACCCACACATGTTGATGAAGAGCCTTATTTTTCCATACATCCTTGGACATAAATCCATAAGGCGTTACTACGAAGCTTCGAAGTTTTTCACCATTTCTAATACTTCTCCAATCGTCATTTACATCTGTTTTTCCGGTATAAATTTCTTGTACATAAGATTGTGTAAGCATATTTCTTAAGAACATTTCTTTAGAAACCGGACTCTTTTCTCCAAAGGTATAGTAGGGCGTTGTCACGGTCAACTTCCTTTCTTGCAAACCATTCGGAGCAGCAACCTTTGCAAGAGTTGCTGTCGGGGAACCTGTAACTGGATCAAATCTGTGGTTTTCCATTTCAGTTTTAGTCAATTTAGATTCATAATTTATCGTATCAGAAATGTCATAACCAGTCATCGATATTGTGTTTATCACGAATGCAGGGTAGCGAATATACGTAACGAAAGAAGATACTGCCTTGTCATTCTTTTCATACAAGTAGGGATAATTCTTCTCACAAACGTCATCATCACCAAAGCCCTTATCATTATCACCACAACTTAAACGATTTTCAACATTCCAATGTTCAACCTGACGACCGACTTTCTTCTTAATGTCAGTATTGTTTGCATCTACAGCACTATCAAGTACATCCGTTGCCATTGTACTGAAAACGGTGGAATCAGCCTTTATTACAATTTCATTCTGATTTCCACGGAAGAATGTTGTCTTATAGTTTAAGCCGAGGAATGCAGTCAAATCATGGTAAGTTACCTTCTTTTCAATATCTAACTTGACCTCTTCTTTGTCAACATCACTCTTTTTAATTCCCTGCAAAGTATACCATTCCTTAGAATACTCAACATTCTTGTAAAGAATGGGGAAATAACCATCTTTGTGTGAGCGAAACCATTTCTTATGAATCTTTAAATATTCCTTACCAAATTGCGCATCATTTGAAATAGCAATCTCGTTATAATCCTTAAGAGAACCCTTTAAATCAATTGTATTCGAAAAGGAAGTTTTAGGATTAATTGAAACAGTAACCTTAAGTTGTTCAACGTCTCTTATGTTATCTGCATAGAAATAAACAGATTTATGTTCATTTTCAAGCATCGGAATACATCTTTCCTCTTCAGCAATACGAGCAGAATTGCTACCAAGCAATTCATAGCAAACCTTGTATGAACGATACGTCTTTTCATGAGATTTTTCACCCCAATACATCAGCTGAGCATTTATCTTCAAGAATGGTTTTAAAAGTTTCGCAGTTTCAGAATCAACAAATTCTTTAGGAACACCTGTTTCTGGAGTAACATATTTGAACTCGGTTCGGCCATTAACTCGAGATGTATCTCCTCCCGTAGTATTCTTGACAGAGACCACAGGATAAGTAATTTTAGAACCAGGAACAAAATCAATATCATCATCGTTAAATCCAACAATTCTTGACATAGGTTGCATGGAAAGATCCGGCAATGGGTACATAACTTTTGTTGTATAATACCTATTAGCCAAAACTGCATTGTACGCAGAATCAGGAAGCAAGGCTAATTCACCAACGCCATAGTCGTAAGAAGTTTCTGCAGTTCGATCAATGTCATATCTTTTAAGTTTCGTAACACGAATATCACCACCTTTCATTATATCAAGGCGATTTTCCGCCCACATAAAGCCACCACGGTCTTTTTTTTGTGTTTTCCAATCATAATCAGGATCAGGATTAATCTTTTCTGCAGCGTAAACAAAAGCATCACTGATGGTTTTATAGTCTCGATTTAGAACAATTAACTTTGATTCTTTATCGTTTCTATCTAGAATATCAACAACTTTACCGTCTGCAACAATAGCAGCAGAGCGAGGTCGATCACAAGTTGACCAAATACCACAATCAACAGTAGTTTTTACACCTGATGTCAGGTTAAAATAAAGGTTGCTTTGCTTAGCTTTGTCAATACCAAGGTATTCGAGATATTCAAAGCCGTCACCTGTATATCCAACAGGTTTTTTGACATCCCAAAATTCGGCCTTTGGACCAAGACATTGTTCACGCCAATACAACTTTTGTATTTCAACGCAAAGATTCTCTTTCAAATTATCAGCAATTGTTCCAACGACACTGTATTCACTGCACTTATTAAATCCAATCACAGGAACATATTTCTTATCATCCCCATAATCTTCGCCATTACCATAAGTGTCTCGTTCGTATTCAACCTCCATTACGCCACCAGCAGGATCAATGACCTTGTTTAGGCTCCATGTTGCCGCACTATAATCTGCCAGCTTTTGATTAGTTTTATGGTTTTCCTCGGTAGCTCGATACTCCCAGAAGCCCCATTCGTCAACAGAGTTGTTTGTTGCCAAAATTGAAGCATCCACATCTGTAATACTACTATAGTATTCCTCAGGATACATCTGCGTAACGGTTTCAGAAGAACCTTCTGTTATGCCCTTTGCAAGAGTAGTCCATCCATCTTTTGAACTGAGTCGTGTCGACGTTTCAGAAGGAGAATTATAGTCAAACTTAAACGGCGGAAGGCTTGCACAAC
The DNA here is from genome assembly GCF_003149045.1 of Fibrobacter sp. UWR4. NCBI lineage: Bacteria > Pseudomonadati > Fibrobacterota > Fibrobacteria > Fibrobacterales > Fibrobacteraceae > Fibrobacter > Fibrobacter sp. UWR4. The sequence continues at coordinate 2,599 of NZ_QGDU01000030.1, forward strand.
GATCGCCCAGACAGCCATATTCTGTTATACCTCTTAGAGTCAATTTTCCATATAAATAATTCTTATCCAGATTTTCCGCACAAACATTAAGGCCAACGGAATCCGGAGAATTTACAATATCATCATTAGTCAACGGATAATGGTTATCACAATATGAGTTTAAAGTCTTTGGTTGTAATGAATAGTCGTAAGCAAATTCAAACTTCTTGTACGGCTTCTCTACATTTTTCTTATAAAAATCAATTCTCTTAAGGTAACGCATGGAATTTTCGGCGTCATTTTCAAGATCTTTATTCCATACCATATTACCCCAGTTTATGTACAGGTTTTGTTTATAATCACCATTTTCACCCACAATCAAACTTTCATCTTGTTCTAAAGAAGGGTTGTCACCCTTTACTTCCTGGTGGAAGGTTATTTTACTCTGTGGTGGTAGTGAAACCTTTAATCTATAAAGTCCATTCTTTACATCTGCTCCTGTAGTTTTTTCTACCTGCGACGTATTTTCATCAACTCGTACTTTTACAAGTTTACTATTTAATCCAAACATGTCATTATCTAAGCCCAGTATATTTATATAGCCACGCTTTTTCATGTTGGCAATCACAGCATCTGGAATTTCAGAATTTACATAAAGCCATCCATCCTTTGCGACATATTCGTACTTAGTCTTATTCGATGATTTATTTTTACCTTGATACTTTAACACTAAACCCAAAGAAGCTTGGATAAAAATGGGAATTTGATTATTCTCACTTTCGACATCAGAAAGGGATTTTGGCATAAATCCTTTGCCATCTACTCTTTTTTCTGTCGTTATATCATTTAGAACAAACTTCGCCTTGTGTGTTGAAGTTTCAATGGAATCCAGGTAAACATATTCCTTCACGCCCATTGCAGCCTGATACATTCTTGTGTCGCATCCACTGGGAGTAAACCCGTTTTTGGGAACACGACTGTTTGGCATATCTTCTGGCATGATATCCGGACGAGCAAAAGGTGTTCTCCAGCGGTAAATTTGAGGCTTAGTATAGCCAAACTTCACATTAAAACCAATATTTTTCTCTATGTTATTTTCATCAAGCTTTACGAAATCTGCCCCCTGAATTTCTGTAATCAGCCATTGGGTTGCAAATGGATTCGTATTAACATTGTAAGAAAAGAAATATTGATCGTCTGATTTACCATCAACATCGATACCTTTACAAATGTTTTCTACACTTTCGCCAGAAAGATCATCCTGCCATTGCTTAATACCAAAAATCGAATATCTTGTTATTCCATCGATCCATCGGTTTACAACTCCCTTTGCAAACTCGCCAACGCCCTCTAAGATTGTTTTAAGAAAGTCCTCATCGGCATCTCCATTCTTATCCCGAAAAACAGGGACTCCCTTTTCAGCATTAAGAGAGTAGTCTATTTTCAAATATGATTTCACAGGTTGGGTGAAGAAATATTTTGCACCGTCAGATTTTGTAACTACAAACCCTTTAATTTTTCCAACCGGAGAATCATCTTCCAAGATAGGTTCTATTTTTCGAGATCCATAAAGAGCGTAGGTATAGTCACCGATTTTCTTGCTGAGGAGCAAAGAAGACACACTCTTACGATCAGTTTTCTTTACATTTTCGGGGACGTCACTTTCATAGTAGCCGCCAGCATCTCCTGCAAAGAGGAAGTTAATGCCAGAGTGAATCGTATCCTTTACATCCTTATTTTTCCTATATACAAGCCTATTACCACCATTTCTGAAACGAGTTTCATAAAGGGCGTACGGGGAACATGATTCCTCACTCAGACAAAATCCATAATCATAATTATTCTTTTCCAAAGGATCAACAAATTCATTAACATATGAAAATCCATCAGCAGAATCCATAAGAACTTGAGTATAATCCTCTGAATTATTTTTTGTTGTCCGTTTATCGCTATGATATACATAGATGCTATGATTTTCTCTTGCAAATGGTCTAAACGAACCAGACAAGCCCTCTGAAGAAACAGAATACATATCATACGCCGGAGACATGTTTTGACGGCCTACAGTTTCAAGAGATCTTCCCTTTATCGTCCAATTCCATGGGATATCACTACCACTTTCCCTATAGTCCTCCATTCCTTTAGGCAAGTAAGAAATTTCATTAGCACCATCAGCAACAATTGCCGGTCCTGCTTGATACATATATCCATATAAATAATCGGATGTTGCTGATCTTAAATGATATTCATGCAAGGATTGACTATAACCAAACGAAAAAACGCCGACATAGGTCGGAATAACCAGGGCAAAGCCCGCAGTAGATGTCTTATTATGGCCTTTGGAGTTATTTGCATTTGTTACAGAAGCCTCAATTGGTTTAGATGCAATGGTTTTACCTTCTGAATCTTTAAGTGTATTAGACGCTTCTATACCAACACCACTGGAAGATACTGTCATTCCAATACGATTCGTTTCTGTCACATCTGTATTGGGGTTTGTCTTAGAATCGCTGACGCCAAAACCAACACGATTAGACACCTTCTGTCCCGGAGTATATTGAACCCCAGCAGACACATCGACTGTCGAGCCTAAACGGCCGCCAACACCCACAGTTGGTGTCCCATCTTTCGTCGAGAACATCAAACTTGTATTTACACCGACATAATCGTTTCCAACACCGGCACTTAATCCGATTGCATCTGTGCCTACAGTAAAGCCAACGTTAACGACACCGGCAATCTGTGTACCAACAGTGGCTGAGTAACCCATGCCACCCTGACTTGTGCAGCTCATTCCGGCACTTACTACGCCATAACTCCAACCAAGATTAACACTCCACGTGCGCATTGCAGAGTATTGATAAATAAATCCTAAGGTTCCACCATGAAACTGATCATCAGGAACACCTCGAATATCACGGTTGATAACACCAGGATTCAAAACCCAGCCAAGTCCAACCCACGTTGCTTCCTGATTTGGAGTAATTCCAGCATGGTATGCAATGCTAAGTGGATAATTACCATATGGACCCGGCACTTCACCAAGCGGCAATGAATACGCAAAATCACCAGTTTGCATATTAACCATATCTGACATTTTTGAAGGTTCAAACTGCATGTAATCAGGTTGAACAGGTCCCCCCCTGCAATGCATAAGAATAAATACTTACAAGGACTAGAAAAACAGAACAAAGTTTAAGCTTATTCATATTTTTTACTTTAATCGGATGTGTTGACAATTTTTTGCTGTAATTACAATGTTTCCAATTCGATCATTATAATTTTGAATGTGCAATTCAGTTTTTTGAGGTTTTTCACCAAATACAAAAGAAAAAGAATCCGTATTACCGGTTTCAAAAAGAGGCGTTTTTCTTGTTGCTAAAGGTCTAATGGTGTCCTGTTTAGAAAGAATAAAAACGTCACTAAAAACAGCATCACTTCTTGGATAAACCCATAAAAGAACCCTATACGAAGAATCTAGAGACGAGCCCCACTTCGCCTTTTCATAACCTGGGGTCAATTCCATAATCCTAAAGACAAAATCACTTTGATTTACTTCCGACATGCATCTAGACTCGTAGTATTTCACATAAGTGTCTTTATCCAACTCTGTGGAACATGCAGAAAACACCCCTATAAAGGATGCCAGGAAAAGAAATCTATTCATAAAATAAGATTTCATTTTTACTTAAATCTTTTATTCAGGAAAACAAGGAAATCTGCCGTGATATCAGCCTTTGAACCATCTCCATATACAATACTACCATTGCTAGAGGCAAAAACAACATCCAAGCCTTTTTCACGGGCATAATCATTCATGGCTGTATTAATTTTTTGGTAAATACTACCAAGTTTTTCAACACGCATATTTTGTATGCGATTAGAATAAGACTGATTAAAACGGCCGAGTTCCTCAATTCGACGAACTTGTTCATCTTTAAGCTCAGTCTTCTTTTTTACAGAGGCTGTATCATAAATCAAAGAGACTCGTTGTTCAAAAGCCTTAAGAGAGTCTTCAATGATTGTTCTACTTTCAACCCATTTTTTTTCTTCGGCCCTAATTTCTTCCATTGCACGGTTGGATTCAACAAAGGATTCAAGAAGTTTTTCTGTATTTACAAAGCCATAAGATATTTGACTCTGCTTAGAAATTCCCAACACTAAAAAGCCTGCTATTGCTGCTGCAATAGCAAGTAAACTAATCACGTTCTTATTTTGCATTTTTACCTTCCATAAATTTGATGAAACTATTTGAGACATCAGCTTTACTACCTGTACCAAAAACAATCGTGTTATTGCTGGTGCTAAACAAAAGGTGTAATTTGTTTTTTTTGCAATATTTGGCAGCCATCTTATTAAACATGTCAATGGATGTTTTCAACTCATTTTGAGCATAAATGCTTGTTGAGTCAACAAGTTTATGTCTTTGTATATTGCTTTCTAGATTAAGCAAATTCAACAGCTCCTCTTCTTCACCTCGACGAACAGAGAGAGAGTCCATTAATCTTGCCAAGGAATCTTCATAAACCTTCATCTTATTTTCAATTTCTTGATCCCTGACACGTACCGCGTCATTAGCCAAAAGCAATGGTTCGTATTTTGCTAGAACTTGATCAGAATCAATGAACGCAAAAGGCTCTTGCTGCTGATGAAAAAAAAACACCGCAAGAATCAAAAAAACTGTGGACAAGCCCAAAGCCAAAATATTTAACGAGTTTGTTATTTTCATATTCATCACAAATTATCTAAAAGTCCCCTGTTTCTAAACAAGGAAAAATTTTCTAATAATGGAAATTAAAAATCCTCCAGAATAACCCACATAAATTAGTCCTATCCCTCCTTAGATAAGAAAATCTACAAAGCCGTCGCGAAGATAGAAAAAGCCAACAAAAGTGACAAGGCTCACACTTTGTAAAACAAACAAAATCAACAAACAATTTATCAACACAAACAACTCTATTTGTTAACAAACGTTTGGTTTATATTTAATTTGAAAATCATAATAAACTACGTAATCTCATAAACCACAATGAGTTGCTAACTTATAAAAAAACGTTTGTTTATTTTTACATTCTTTGTCTAATTAGGAATAAAAAAAGGCGGGATTTTCATCCCACCATTACTGTTAAAATCAATCCTTCACGCAACGAATGTACAATCCAACAGGTTTGTAATTTGAATAAGGTATGAATGTGGAATCGTAGTTTACCGCATAGCGGTAATACGCGTTACCTTCATCGATTTCCGCGGTACTCCAGAAAGAGCCTTGTTCTCCCTCTTTTAAATAGCGTCCATTTATACCTCTTACACCACCAGGCAGAACGGTAAAGCCGATTTCGTCATAGCCGTCATAACGGGCAAAAAAGCCTCCCTCGTCAAGCCAACCACTAGTTGACTTGAGAATGCCGCCCACATTCGGGCATTTTTCCGTATCGCCGCATTTCTTACCGCCAACAACGGTGGCAAAACTCGACCATTCCGCCAAAGTAGGCACATGCCATCCTTCGGGGCACACACCTCTATGAGGCACATTTGGCGTACAAGTAGTTTCATTACCGCACGCAGCGTCTGCGTTCGCAGAGGAAACCAATCCTGCGCTATCCATTGCAGCACTCCAGGAATAAAGGCGGCCATATTTAGAGCAATTTCCAGCATCGTCATTGAAGCACCAACTTGAGGAATCGGTCATGCCCTTCCCTTCACAGCAATCATGTTTCACGCCCACATAGCGATAGTTCAGGTTCTCGGCCATCCAAGTCTGTCCACCAATAGTCAAGGTCTTGTAAGACTGACCATCACGAGAGTCCGTCAAGGTTCCATAGGTTACATTGTCATCAGCGCTACTTGAAGAAGAACCACTTCCACAAGCAATCAACAAAATAGAGGCCAACGATGCTACGCAAGCTCCGATTAAACGATTTTTTTTCATAAAAATCCTCCTGTAAAATTGAACTTAAATATAAAAAAAATAAAGGCCTTCATCAAATTTTAAAGAGTTCCCAACAAAAACACATTGCAACAAAAAAATAATATTGATTATCAACAGTTTTTACTAAATTTGGCGGCGAACGGGGGTTCTCATGAAGAAATTCTTTTTTCTCTTAATACTCGCATCGCTGGCAATTTCCATTACCGCATGTCTTCAAGATGAAGACAGCGACAACCGCATTCCTGTGCGTTACACGGTGATCGTCACCGACAAGATTTCTGGCGAATCCGTCAAGGATGCCAATGTGGAATTGACAAACGAAGTTCAGGCCGCACAGAATCTCAAGACAAACTCCAGCGGCACAGTGATCTTCCCTTCTGAAGAAAGCTATGTGAACCAGATTGTCGTCACCAAGGAAGGCTACTTCCCCAAGGACACGGTGGATGTGATCAGCAATCCCGACACGGCACTGAACATTATTCTGCGTTCCATCAGTTTGTTCCTTGTTCCGACCGACACCGCCGACACCGACAACGATTAATCCAATCGTTCAAACTCCAATGTCCTTCGAGCTTAAGAATCCGCCTTCACAAAGCGCCTTGCGTTTCTTGACGCAGGAGCAGATGCTGCGGTTTTCCGCATTGCCGGTGGATTACAACGAAGAGTCCCGCATTCTTTCTGTAGCCGTAGCCGATCCCTACGATTTTGACTTGATCAACGATATCCAGGTTTGCGCAGGCGTTTTCATTCGCCCTATCCAGGCCAGCGAAGATAAGATTGTTCAGTGGATTGCCGCCTTCGCCGAAAGGGCTGTTCCTAATTTCGGTTCTGATTCTGCAGCAAACAAGTCAAACTCCCCCGTTATCCGACTTGTGAACGAGATTATTTCCGAAGCCATGCATACTGGCGTTTCCGACATTCACTTCGAGCCGGGCGAAAAATCGTTTCTGGTGCGTTTTCGCAAGGATGGTGTGCTGAAGGTGGCCCGTAAGCTGCCTTTGCGTTCCATTTCCGAGGTGATTTCTCGTTTGAAGATTATGGCAAGCATGGACATTGCCGAGAAAAGACGCCCTCTCGATGGTCGTATTCATTTCGACGATGGCACCAAGAATGTGGATATCCGTGTTTCTGCACTGCCCACGGATTACGGGCAGAAGATGGTTTTGCGTCTTTTGGACAAGGGCCAGATTATCCATAAGCTGGATTCCCTGGGTATGAACCCGCAGCAGATTGCCTTGTGCGAAAGCGAGATTCGCAAGCCCTACGGCATGTTCCTGATTACAGGGCCCACGGGTAGCGGCAAGACTACGACATTGTACACCTTATTGCAGATGATCCGTAGCCCGGAACTGAATATTTCCACTATCGAAGAACCGATCGAATACAAGCTGGATGGTATCACCCAGACCGCTGTCAACACCAAGATTGACTTGACTTTCGCGGCAGCATTGCGTACTTTGCTTCGCCAGGATCCAGATGTGATCATGGTGGGTGAAATCCGTGACAGCGAAACGGCGGAGCTGGCTATTCGTGCGGCTCTTACGGGCCATCTGGTTTTCAGCACCTTGCATACTAACGACGCTCCCTCTGTAGTGGTGCGCTTGATCGACATGGGTATCGAGCCGTTCCTGGTGGCCTCGGCGGTGAACTTCATTATGGCCCAGCGCCTGGTTCGTAGGGGTTGCCCCAAGTGCGGCGGTAAGGATCCCCAGTGTCTGACTTGCGGCGGCAGCGGTTACAAGGGCCGCGTTGGCCTTTACGAAATGATGCCCATGTCCGAGACTTTGCGCGAGATGGTTCACAAGAACGCCACCTCGGCGGAGCTCAAGAAAAAGGCCATTGAGCTGGGCATGAAAACCTTGGCTGTGGACGGTGCCGAAAAGGTGGCCGCAGGCCTTACCACCGATGCGGAAGTTTCTGCAGAAGCCATTGTGTAGGACTTTATGTTTGGCAGCAAGCAAGGCTACACTCTGCCACTGACCATTGTCATTTTGCTCGTTATCGGGTATCTTTCCTTTTCTTTCTATGAAATGGTAAAGCAGGAGCGCCAGGATTCCTTCAGACGATACAAAAATATCCAGGCGGAGCTGGAGCTGGAATCTGCAGCCAATTATTCCTTTTACCGTATGGCCCAAGAGGGCAAGCCCTGGCGAACGGACTCCTTGACTTACTCCTCCAAGGACAGGTCTATCGGATTCTTTATTAGGCATTTTCAGGATGGCGCCTTTGCCAGGTTGGAAGCTCATAACAGGGACTCCTCCAAGACGCTGTCGGTACACACCGGATTTATACCAAAATCTCGCCCGGCACTGGTGTTAACCGCCCCACAGTCATCCATCGCCTTAGTGGGTGACGCTCGAATTGAGGGTGGTACCGCCACAAAAAGGGGCAGCGTTTCTTACAGCACAAACTACAAGATGAGAGCCTCCAAGGAGGCTTTCTACGACACGGTTTATGTGGGTGACACCCTCCCCTATTTCGACACCTTAAAGTACTATCCAGAACTTAGCAGAAAAAACTTTGCCGATAAATTTTCTCAGCAGAACTGTGTTTTTGACGGCGTAGACTTGGTGCCAGAGGAACTTAGCTGCGCTACAGTCGTACTGCAGGGAGATTCCCGCTGCAAGGGCTGCAAAATTCAAGCAGAACGGGTCTTTATTAGGGAACGTTCAAAAATAGAGCATGGCGATATTACAGCAAGAACTATTTCTGCCAAGGAAAATGTCAGACTGAACGGTGTATTTTTCGCACAGGATTCTTTAGAAATCAACGTCAATACGGTGCAAAACGCCAAGAACACTTTTGTGCTTCAGGGGCGAAAGGTTAGCGACGTTGACTATACGGGAAAAATGGCCTTCAAGAAATTAAAGGCCAAGGACGCATCCATTATTTTCCTGGGAGACAACTGGGATGAATCGCTGAGGGGCATTCCGGTGGAAATCTCTGGAGAGGTGGACATTACAGGTGCCATCATCGTCAACGGCACGGTCGATTTCAGAGGAAAGCTGAAAGGTTACATGACCATTTCCAACTTTTCATTTTATGAAGGAGAAACGCTGTGGCGCGGGTTCCTTCGCGGTGGTCAAATCAAGGGCGACACGTCGGTACACGTGATGTTGCCAGACATGGTCTATTTCGGCGGGGATCCTAGCTATGAATAAAATTTGCATGGCCGCCCGAGGAAAACGCGGATTCTCCCTGATGGAAGTGCTTATCAGCTTCGGTATTCTGGTTTCTACCGGAGTTCTGCTTTCTGGTTTCTTGTACAAGGGTCCCGTGACGCAGAAAGCCCGCAACGAGAATTACGGCATGGAGCTGGGCAAGGTAACGCTCCTTACCGAGAACGTTTCAAGCGACACGATTATATCCCACCGCGACGGCAAGGGTATCGCCTGGGAGATTCTAGTCAAGTTGACTGAAGATGGGGACGAAAAATGCTTCAAGGCTACACCCGTCAGGAACATAGTTGACTCCACAAGAACTTTGTTCTACTGTCGCTACAAGGTAAGCAATGGCAAGTAAGCGCGGATTCACACTGATCGAGTTGATAGTGACCATGGCTGTGTCTGGTATTTTCTTTACGCAGGCCATGAACATGTTCAGCACGGCCAACGGTTCCTTCGTAAGTTACAAGAAGGCCCACGAGGAATACTTCGAATACAATGTCAAGAAGGCCAAGGCCAACAGGATGCTTCTGGATAATACAGGCTCCTGCCAAGAAAATGGCGAATTCCATTTCACTGGAGATTCTGCGGATTCCCTGGATATGGAGTTTCCTTTTCCTCAGCCAAAGTGCAAGGATGTAGACCGCAAGAGAACCTTGGTCTATTTCCTAGGCGCCACCGATTCTACCTCAAAAGAAATCGTTGGATATAGCCACTTCTATTTAAAATAAAATTCAGAACGCAAGAATAAGGCGAAAAAAAACGACGCAGCCCGAAAGCTACGCCGCTCTTTGTGGTCTCCTAACCAACAAAGCCCCTAACCATAAGCTTCATTAACCACAATCATTATACGCAAAAACAGGAGAACCTGCTTTAGGCAAACCGATAACGACAATACACCAAAATGTCAAGGAAAAAACAGGCGGATTAACCACCTTCCAAACACCCCGCGGCAAAGGAAGAAAAAAACTTTGTTTTCTTCAATAAAATCAGGGAATTCTACGAAAAGTCCTATGGATAAGTTGTCTATAGAAAAAAAAGAATCCCCCGCATTTTCTGCGAGGGACTCTTTCGCTAAAGCTGATGCCGAACCAAGTTCGGCATGACCGCTGGATTACTTGCCAATGGTGAACAAGGTAACGGTACGCTTGCCAACCTTAACCGGCTTGGAAACGTCCACATCCTTAGCCTTCTTGGAAGGATCGTTAGCCCAGCCTTCCTTCAGCTTTTCGGAAGACTTGTCAAGAACCTGCATCTTAGCCTTACCCTTGAAGCCAGGAATGTCGAGCTTCAGTTCGTAATCGCTGTAGGGGCTCTTGTTGATGACCATGAGGGTCTTCTTGCCACCGTTTTCGGTGTAGTAGGTGGTCAGGAGAGATTCCTTGTCACCCTTGATTTCGGTCTTCAGAAGCTTGCCGCGGAGAGCGTCGGATGCCATCTGGAATGCCCAGTAGCTGGGACGCGGGCAGTTCATGCATTCTTCTGCAGAACGAGTCAGGTAACCATAGTCACCGCCTTCCGGAGTGATGTCGTTATGGATATCCCAGTACTGAGCATTGTCAACATTTTCAGTTGCAAGCATACCGAGGTAGTCAGCAACGAACAGACCGTTTTCGAGAGCGATGGTCTGGGGACCCGGGTTGAAGTCAACGGAGTTCCATTCGGTGAGCCAGAGTTCCAGCTTCTTGTCCTTACCCTTAGACCACTTGTCAACAGTCTTGTGGAGACGGCTGTAGATCGGGGTCAGGTCCTGCGGAGCGGAGAGCATTGCGAAGTCGTTTTCTTCACCGTAGTGCTGCGGATAGTGATGGACGATGATACCGTCGGCAATATCGGCAGTTTCCTTAAGAACGTTGTCGTTCCATGCGCCATCGAGAACGCCGAGCACAGCAACCTTAATGGTCGGGTCAACCTTCTTCATGGCTTCGATGAACTTACGAGCGCGCTTACCGTAGATGGTACCGCCATCCTTACCATACTTTTCGTAGTACGGATGCCAGTTACCGTAGACTTCGTTACCCACTTCCCAGTACAGGATGCCGGCCTTCTTGTCAACGTTGGTATGCTTCACCCATGCTGCAGCTTCTTCCGGAGTACCAGAACCGAAGTTGACAGTGAACATAGCATTGGAACCAGTCTTCTTCAGCCATTCGAGGAATTCGTCGGTATCGACCATCCAGTCGTGGTTGTCGAGGATTTCCTTCCAGTGGTCGTCATCAGCACGGAGACCACCCGGATAACGGATAATGCCGTGGTTGATGCGCTTTGCATATTCCCAAGTCTGGGTCTTGAACTTCTTGTTGTCCAGCATGTCGCCATCCCAAAGGGCAGCGTTGATACCGAAGAGGCCACCAGAGATGTTCGGGTTGAGGACGTCGGAAGTACCCTTCACGTCAACCTTAACAACTGCCGGGCGTTCAGCCTGCTTGACTTCCTTCTGGTTGGTGAGCTTAATGTTGTCGATTTCGAAGGAACCGTTGGAGCCTTCTCCACCCGGTTTGAAGTCGAGGGATACAACACCCTTGAGGTCAAACACGCCGTTTTCCTTAGCGGTAGGCGGCTGGTAGTACGGGAACTTGCTGAAGGTACGGAACGGAACGATCACAGTGGTACGACCGCGAGGTACACCAGTGTTGGAAACGAAGAGTTCGTTACCAGCGTCGCCGATCTGGACAGTGATGGACTGCCATGCACGTTCAGAGTAGACGTCGAACTGAATGCCCCAGTGGTTGGTCCAGTCACGACCCTTAGCGTCGTGGTTTGCACCGTTCTTGGTGAAGTCGAGAACGAAGTCAACCCAGTCGGACATTTCGAAATGCTTAATCCAGAGAGAGTTGCCATCGAGGTTTGCAGACTTGTGAGGCATTTCGATTTCGGCCTTGGACTTAGGACCGAAAGACGGTTCCCAGTTATCCTTAGCGAACTTACCTTCGAAGTCAGAAATAACCATATCCGGAGCCTTGGACTTCCAGTTATCCCACTTGATATCCGGGTCAACCCAGTCGATGGTTTCGGTGAAGGTAATCTGGTCAACGAAGATGGTCACAGGAGCCGGCTTACCCGGTTCGCCCTGGTTTTCACCCTTGCCAACAGAGAAACGGATTTCCTGGATCTTATCCCACTGGATATCCTTAGCAACTTCGGCCTGCTTGTTAGCGTCCCAAGCCTTACCCTTGTCGCCGAACTTCTTCAGAGGAATCTTAACCAGCTTCCAATCGGTGCCGACCTTGGAGCCTTCGATCCAGTCGTTGAGGCTAATCTTGGTCTGGCTCTTGATATCGTTGCCCTGGTTGTCCAGAATACCAACGTATACCTTTTCGCCACCAAGCTTACCCTTGATCCAGAAGTAGAGACCACCCTTGTTACGGACGTTCTTCAGGTTGATGTACTTGCCTTCACCCAGAGAGTAGGTAACGCCAGACCAGTCATTGTTATCAATGTACATGGCCAGAACGTTCGGGTTACCCGGGGTCTTGGAATCAGCTTCGCGCTGAGCGGAAAGACCACCGTAGCTGTAGCTGAAGCCCTTCAGGCCGTTGGAGTAGAACACGCCGTTAGCAACCGGCTTAACCTTGCCGTCCAGCTTTTCTGCATTCTTCGGGCCATCGATGACGTCTTCATTTTCATCCCAGTAGACAATCTTTGCCTTGGGCTTGGCCTTCTTGTTGCCCTTCACCACTTCGATATTGTCAACCCAGACTTCGAAGTCGCCTGCGCCGCTCTTATCGATGGAGAAGCGGATTTCAGCGATCTTGTCCCAGTCAATACGAGAGGGGAATTCGGACTTGCGGGTGTTGTCCCAGTAGAGACCACGATCCGGGAAGTCAACCAGAGGAATGGAAACCTTCTTCCAATCGGTAGTGACAGCGCCACCTTCGATGTACTTGTTCATGGGGAGAACGACCTGAGTCTTCTTGCCGTCAGAAACTTCTTCATCGAGGAGACCAATCTTCAGCTGTTCGCCGCCCTTCTTACCCTTGATCATGAATTCGATCTTGGAATCAAGCATGAACTTGTTCAGGTCGAAGGTTTCGTTGTAAAGGCAGACGGAAGCACCGGAATATTCGCTGGGGTCCAGCTTAATATTCAATGCAGCCTTAGACTTATAGCCGCCATCCTTAGTAATGGTGATGCCCTTACTCTTGCCACCGTAAGCGTAGTCAAAGCCCCCTGCGCGATATGCATCGTCAAAGAACTTGTAAGGAACTACACGAGGAGCTTTCGGCTGGGCCATGGATGCAGTCACACCGAAACCGAGAACGGCTACGGTAGCTGCAGTCAGTGCGCGCTTCATCATATATCGTATCCTTTTGGGTTAGATTAGTTAAAAAAATCAGTTGTAAAATAAGTTATTCAGTTCAACAAAATGCGCTCGCGACCTGAAGTCGCGTACACAGAAAGAACCAGAATTACTTGGCTTCCTTCAGGAGCTTTTCAACCAGATCCGGGCTGAAGCGATCCTGACGCTTACCATTGATGTAGAAGTTCGGGGTACCCTGTACGCCGACCTTAGCACCCAGGTTGAAGTCCTTGTCGATACGTGCATTCATCGCATCGTCGAGAACACGGTCCTTGTTGAACTGGTCAATATCGAGGCCCACTTCCTTAGCCACAGCGACGTAGATGGAGTCGCCCAGTTCACGGGAGTGCGGTGCCAGAGCATAACGGTATTCCCAGAACTTACCCTGCTTCTGGGCTGCAATTGCAGCAGCTGCAGCGGGCTTAGCATTGGGGTGGAAGGACAGGGGGAAGTTCTTGTAGACGAACTTGATTTCGTCCGCGTGCTTGTCCATCAGTTCCTTGACAGTGGGAGCAATGCGAGAGCAGTACGGGCACTGGAATTCAGTAAACTCAACAATAGTGAGCTTCGGGTTGGTGGTGTTGCCGAAAACCGGAGATTCGTCAACAGGAATGTCCCAGACCTTGTTGGCTTCTTCCATTTCCTTCTTGGCATCTTCAATAGACATGCCAGCGCGCTTTTCCAGGATGTAGCCTACAGCTTCCATGCTGGCTTCCATTTCGGCAACCTTCTTTTCGAGTGCGTCGATACGGGCAGCAGCATTGTTGGAAACAGCACCACCGGCGGAGGCCTGATTGCAGGCGACCAGTCCAGCAGCAAGAATTGCAGCAGCGGCAATAGAGAATCGTTTCATGTTTATCCTTTTAGTTAAAAGTCTAGCAGGCGCAGTCCGCCCGCAGTTTTGTGGAAATATATATAATAGAAGTGAGCCGCGAATAGCGACTCACTTATTTTAAAGGGGATTTTAAGGCTATTTATCGTCTGATAAAGTCCATTAGCCCTGGGAAGTTTCCGCGAACTTCAAGTTCTCGTAGTTCTTGATAGCCAGGTTCAGGCGATATTCGTTGGGGAACAGACAAACTAAGTTACGTTCCTTGTCGAACATGCAGTCCATGGCGTATTCTTCCGCAAACTTGCTCACGTCCTTTTCGGGACCGGAGACCCAGCGGATGCCGTGGGCAGGCACGCGGTCCAGGGACACGTCGGCGCCGTATTCACTCTGGAGGCGGAACTTGAGCACGTCGAACTGAAGCTCACCCACCACACCGATCACGGGGATTGCGGACTTCATGGGTTCGTACAGCTGGGTTGCGCCTTCTTCGGAAAGTTCCGCCAGGCCCTTGGCCATCTGCTTGCTCTTCAGCGGGTTCAAGAGGGTCACGCGGGCGAAGTGTTCCGGAGCAAAGTCAGGAATGCCGGTGTAGTTGATCTTTTCGCCATCGGTAAGCGTATCGCCAATGCGGAACAGGCCCGGGTCGTTAATACCCACGATATCGCCTGCCCAGGCGTGGTCGATGACTTCCTTGTCCTTGGCAAGGAATGCGGTAGGCGCAGCCAGACGGATGTCACGACCGGTACGGACGTGGAACACCTTTTCGCCACGGGTAAAGCTACCGGAGCAAATGCGCAGGAATGCAGTACGGTCGCGGTGCTTGGGATCCATGTTAGCCTGGATCTTGAAGACAAAGGCACTGAAAGCTTCCTCACCCGGATCCACAGGACGCTTGTCCGTATCGCGGACCAGGGGCGGAGGGGCCAGATTAGCAAAGGCGTTCAACAGCTGGCGCACACCGAAGTTGTTCACGGCAGAGCCAAAGAACACAGGGCACATCTCCCCCTTCAGGAACTTTTCGTGGTCGAACGGGTCCATGGCTCCGGTGACCATCTCGTATTCTTCCTTGAACTGCTCCACCCAGTTCTCGCCACACATTTCCACCAGTCGAGGATCATCGGGGCCAGTCATCTGGATGAGCTGCTGCTCCCCTTCTTCCTTGTTGAAGGTGTGGAAGGTGTTGTCGGCGATGGAATACACTCCCTTGAAAAGCTTCCCTACGCCAATGGGCAAAGTAAAGGGAGCCACCTTGATCTTCAGGATGTTCTCGATTTCGTCCAGCAGGTCCAGCACATGGCGACCATCCAGGTCCATCTTGTTGATGAAGGTGATGATGGGCGTGTGACGCATGCGGCAGACGTTCATAAGGCGGATGGTCTGCTTTTCCACACCGTTCACGCTATCGATAAGCACCAGGGCAGCGTCCACGGCAGTAAGGGCGCGGTAGGTGTCTTCGCAGAAGTCCTGATGCCCCGGGGTATCCACCAGGTTGAACATGCAACCTTCAAAGGGGAAGTTCAGCACGGAGCTGGAAACGGAAATACCACGCTGCTGTTCAATCTTCATCCAGTCGGAAACAGTGTAGCTGCGGTTGGACTTTGCACGGACATGGCCCGCTTCGCGGATGACGTTTCCGTACCACAGGAACTTTTCCGTAATGGTAGTCTTACCGGCGTCAGGATGGCTGACGATAGCGAAAGTACGGCGTTTGGAAATTTCTTCGTTCATAAATTGCCCGATTTAAATTTTACGCCGCAAAGGTAGTAAAAATTACATCTCAGTGTAAATCTGATAGCTGTTTCTACCCGAGTTCTTCACTTCGTAGAGAGCCTGGTCCGCACGGTCAAACACACCCTGGTAGCTCATATCCAGATCATCCGTAAAGGCAGCGCCAATGGAAATGGAAATCGAGTTCAACTTAGGATCATTGCTAAAGGTTTCATCCACCCTAGAAATCAAATCGCTGATACAAAGAGTAAGTTCGGAGATGGTTGTTACGTTGGGCAGAAGCACCGTAAACTCATCACCGCCGAAGCGACAGATGGTAGCCTTTTCATACTTGTTAAAAACAGACTTGAGGATATCTGCAAGCTGCTTGAGGGCCCTGTCCCCTTCCAGATGACCATAGGAGTCATTGACGTATTTCATGTGGTCCATGTCCACCACCAGGAAGGCAGCCTGGCTATGCTGCACAACGACATACTTATCGAAGGCTCGGTCTACATAGCGGCGATTCCACAAGCCCGTTAGCTGATCCGTATAGGCCTCTCGTTCCGTATTGTTCAGGCTCACTTCGCTTGTGTACATCGTACGAAGATGCTTGATCATGATTTCGTTAATGAAACAGCCGCCGGTAAACATTATCAGAAATTCGATGGTCTGCCCACCGACACGTCCAATGAACCATGGAACCGCATCAATGTCGATACGCAAATTGGCGGAATATTCAGCGATTTGCCAGTTACTTACAAGCAACATCGCATATCCGAGTGCGCTCATGAGAAAGAACGTCCTGCGGCTGCAGTAAAGCAGACTTATCATGGGAACAAAGAAGTAACTCAGGTAAATACCAATATTGTCGACGCACATGGTATAGATGGTCACAAGGGTTCCCAGAAGGCCGATATACTTGATAATAGGACTTTCGGGTTTGAACTTAAAAAGGACCGTATGACCAATAGCAAAAGCCAGCGTCACCAGTAAAGCCTGCAGGCAAGCACCGTAAGAAAAACCATTTTTTTAGCGATGGTGATAAGGATGATTCTGCATAACCATCTGAACGCGATAAAGCTGTTCTGCAGTGATAATGCGTGCGTGGTCATGAGTGAAGGTCAAGGGAGACAAGCTAAGCAGCATATCCGCAGACTTCTTCAGGTTTTCATCGATACCGTATGCAGATCCTATCAGAAAAACCACATTCCCGGGAAATCGGTCACGAAGTGTATCGGATAATTTAACAGTATCCATCAGCTTGCCTTCCTCGGACAGGATCACCCGCTTGAATTCTGCCTTAGGGAACTTCTTCTCGAAAAGTGCCGCTTCCTGGGCAAGGGACTGCAGACGGTCGTCCAGCTTGGATTCCTTCAGTTCCACCACTTCCAGAGGGACGGCTCCCCCACGAAGCCGCTTGACGTACTTATCCACCTCGTCGGCGATATAGGGCGAACCCGCCTTGCCAAAAACAGCTAGAACCCAACGCATTAGCGACCAACAGCCAGACGTTCGATGAGGAAGCTGGGCATACCGGCCTTACGCATGCGTTCCTGAGTTTCCGCAACATCGTAATCCACACGGATCAGTCGGACGCATTTGGTTTCGGAATCCAGCAGGCACCAGCAGGAACGGGGATCTCGGTCGCGGGGCTGCCCCACGCTACCCACGTTCACCAGCAGGCGTTCCGTATCCTCGATGGTGTATTCGTATTCGTCCAGAATCTTGGGAATGGCCATGGGGCGGCTAGCAACGATTACAGGACTATGGGTATGACCCACAAAGCAGTAACGACCGCTAAAATGGTCGAAAGCATCCAGGGCGTCTTCCAATTCCGTAACGTACACCCAGTCGGCAGGGCTCAAGGGAGAAGCATGCACATAGCAAATATCATTATCTTCGTAGATATAGGGCAAGGTGCGCATGTACTCGATGGATTCCTTGGAAAGATTCTTCTGGGTCCATTCGATTGCCTGCTTGGCATAGGGATTAAAACCGGTGCTGGACTCATACTTGATAGCAACGCTATCATGGTTACCAATGAGACAGACATCCATATTTTCACGGGCAAGACGAACACATTCATCAGGATCAACGCCATAGCCCACCAAATCACCAAGACAAATTCGACGTTCCACCCCATTTTCCTTCATGGATTCCAGGACCGCCTGGAAAGCCACGGCATTGGAATGGATATCAGAGCAAATTCCATATAGCATGGGCTTAATTTAATAAAAGTATGAAGTGGAAGGTAGGAAGTAAGAAGTATTTTAGCTAATTCTGCAGGGGATTGCCTACGAAACGTACAATGAAAATTCTATCTTTAAAATTGTATGGAAATAATTCAAGACAAGCTGAAGGTCAGCATTGCCTACACATTGAAGGAACTTTCTGGTAAAATCCTCGAAGAAGTTCCTGCGACCCATCCTTTTGTCTATATCCACGGATACAACAACATTATTCCGGGTCTGGAAGAAGCTTTGACAGGCCACAAGGTCAACGACATTTTTTCCGTGGAAATCCCTACCGAAAAAGGTTATGGACCGTTCCGTGAGGATCTGGTCATCGAAGTCCCCAAGGAAGAACTGCGCGAAATTGGCGAAATCTGGCTTGGCATGGAACTGGAAATGTGCCAGGACGAGGATATTCGCGAATTCCAGCTGCCTGAATCCGAGGACGAGTTCATCGAGGGACTGAACCTGGACAGCGACGAAGACGAAGCCGATGGAATTTACACCATCAAGGAAATCCGTAAGAATACGGTCCTCGTAGACGGCAACCATCCTTTTGCCGGCAAGGACCTGATTTTCGACGTACAGGTGGTGGCAATCGAATCCCCCAGCTTCACCGAACTGGAATCCGGATTCCCGGATAAAAACGAAGACGATTTTAATGAATTTGAAGACGAAGACGGCCAAGGCTTTGGTGACGACTTCGGACACAACCCCGAAAACTACAGGAGATGGCGCTAATGGCATCCATGGACGAACTGAAGAAGGCAGCTGGCGTTAAGGCTGCAGACATGATCAAGGACGGCATGACCGTCGGTCTCGGTACAGGCAGTACCGCAGCCCACATGGTGAACCGCCTTGCAGAACGTATCAAGACCGAAGGCATCAAGGTCACTGGCGTCTCTACCAGCTGGAGCACTACCTTGCAGTGCCGCGCTCTGGGCATTCCCCTGAAGGAAATGGGCGAAGTTTCTCATCTTGACATGGTGATTGACGGCGCAGACGAAATCGACGGCAACCGCAACCTCATCAAGGGCCGCGGTGCAGCTCACCTGCTGGAAAAGATCGTCGCATCCATGACCGACAACTACGTCATTATCGCGGACTCCGGCAAGAAGGTGGACGTCCTGGGCACCAAGTTCGCCGTACCTCTGGAAATCATCCCGGGCGCAATCGCGGTAGTTACCGAACGAGTCGCAAAGCTGGGTGGTGAAGTGAAGGTCCGTATGGGCGCTCCTGGCAAGGATGGTCCGGTCATTAGCGATTCCGGCAACCTCATCGCCGACGCCAAGTTCCCGCCCATCGCAGATGCAGACAAGCTGGCCCGCGACCTGGAACATATCGTAGGCATCGTGGGTCATGGTCTGTTCATCAACATGGCAACCAAGGTGATCCTTGCCGACGCTGACAAGGGCCTCATCGAATTCTAAGACCTGCCCGCCCATTTAAAACTTGAAGACAAAAGTCGCGGTACGTACCGCGACTTTTTCTGTATGCTGCGTCCCCGAAATTTTCCGGCAAAATTCGGCTGAAAAAAAAGAACCCCGGTCCTTTCGAATCGGGGTTCCTTTTTAAGCTTTATAGCTTGCGCAATTATGCTTCGTCGTCAGAGAGTTCCGGAGCCTTCTTGATCACGTTGCGGCGGCCGTAGCGAACCTTGGTCGGATCAAAAGTGGTTTCGACGGGAGCGATATCGTCTTCGGCGACAACCGGAGCTGCAACGGGAGCTGCTGCAGGTGCTGCAGGAGCGGCCGGAGTTTCAACCGGGATACGCGGAGCGAGGGGACGGCGTTCTGCTACTGCGGGAGCTTCGGCAGGAGCGGCTGCGGAGACCGGAGCTTCAGCTGCTGCTACGGGAGCGGCGGCTTCGGCAGGTGCTGCTGCAGCGGGAGCGTTGAATTCACGACGCTGGCGTTCCGGACGGCCTTCACGGCGGTCACGGCGGTTGCCGCGTTCGTTACGCTGTTCGTTGTTGCGTTCGCGGTTAGCGGCAGGCTGCTGAGCGGGAGCTGCGGCAGCGGCCTTGTTTTCGCGATTTTCCTTTGCAGGACGTTCCTTACCGTTGTTCTGGCGATTTTCCTTGTTAGCCTTTTCACCGCGCTGAGCCATTTCCTGGCCGCTGATCGGGCGGCGGGAGTTCGGCTTCAAGTTCATGTCCGGTGTGAGCTTCTTGAAAATCGGAGTACGAAGCATAGTAAGGAGCTTGTTAACCTTAGACAGGATAACGATGCTGAGCACTACGGCGACAACGGCCAGTGCGAGAGCGATGTGTTGTTCCATTCGGGGCACCTCATAAGTAAGGGTTGACCACACAGGCAGGCTGGAAAAAGACCTGCAAGCGGGGTGGCTGTCGTGTGTTTAGGGGATCGGACTTAACCTAGGAGTCTCCGATCTAGCTTAAAGCCATCTTAATAGCGCCTCCTGCGAGGCTTGACGGCCATAAGGCTTCGGGCAAATTGGGCCTGCGAAGCTTTGAAAGGGGGTAGTCGCCTTGGCGACGTACCTATCAGCCACGGGCGCAAATATATAAAAATGTATCGGGAAACGAACTAAAAAACTGCCATTTAGAGCAGTTATTTAGGCACTTAAATGCCCATGTCCAACTTTTCCAGGGACTTTTTCACGGAATCCCCCTGGGCCTGCTTGACGGTAAGCACCGATTCCAGGGAATCGATCTGGGCGCGTAAGCCGTCATTTTCCGCCTGGAGCCTTGAAATCTCCAACTGTGCCTGCTCGTCCGAGCAGGAGGAAAGAGTGAAAGCGGCAAAAAGGGCGGAGACAATCAGAAGTTTAGGCATCATGTCCCAAATCTAAAAAAATTACGGGCTTTTCTATCTTTACTCGCAATAAAAGAATAGGCAGGCAAAATGGACGTTTCCAAGAATAACTCCCCAGAATTACTCCTCCCCGTTGGCACCCGCGACATGCTGGAAGCTGCCGTAAAAAATGGAGCCAATGCGGTGTATTTCGGAGTCCCCTACTGGAATGCCCGCGGCCGTACCGAAGACTTTTCCATGGACGACGTACGAGACATGATCAGGTACGCCCGAATTCATGGAGTACGTACATACCTGGCCATGAACGTCCTGGTGTTCGAGCGGGAACTGCAGAACCTGCCGGAATATCTGGAAAAGATCATCTCCTTCGAGCCCGACGGATTTATCATCCAGGACATCGGTCTTGCCCGCCTGATTCGAGCCATCAGCCCCACCCAGGAAATTCACGCCAGCACCCAGATGACATTGGCCAGTGCGGAAGGCGTCAACCTGGTGAAGTCCATCGGCTTCAACCGCGCCGTGCTTTCCCGTGAACTTTCCGCAAAGCAGATTGCGGAAGTCAAGAAGGGCACCGATCTTGAAATTGAAGTTTTTGTCCACGGGGCACTTTGCGTCTCCTATTCCGGACAGTGCCTCACCAGCGAAAACTTCGGTGGCCGTTCCGCAAACCGCGGGCAGTGTGCCCAGAGTTGCCGCCTCACCTACAGCATTTACGTAGACGGCAAGGAATACCGGGACACCAACGCCATGTACCTGTTCAGTACCCACGACCTTTGCGCCCTCCCCAAGCTGGAGGAGTTGACCCAGATTGGAGTGGAATCCCTGAAGGTGGAAGGTCGCCTGAAGAGTCCCGAATACGTAGCAGCCGTCACCCGCGCCTACCGCAAGGCTCTGGACAATTCCGTAGCCGACCTGAACGCCAAGGATTTGGAACCGCTGGAAGTATTGTTCTCCCGCGGCCTTACTACAGGCTGGCTGGACGGTGACAACCACCAGGAACTGGTGGACGGCACCTTCAGCAACCATCATGGACTTTACCTGGGGCGCGTGGCCAAGGTGGAACGAAGCTCCGTCTTTGTGGAGCTTTCCGACAAGTTCATTAGCGATTTTATGGACGAGGGACTCCCCTATCCCGGCGACGGCATCCTCATCGAGGACAACAACTTCGGCGTAAGTCTTGGCAGCCGCCTCTATAGTGCGGAAATCGTGAAGAACGCCCACAACAAGCGTGGCGACGGCATGCGAGGCCTTGGCCCCCTGCTGCGTCTGGATTTTGGCCGGGATTTCGATACCCGAAAGATCGCCAAGGGCATGGACGTTTTCCGCAACGACTCCCCCGCCCTGGAAAAGGAACTGCGCAAGACCTTCACGGATAGGACGCTGGAAGTGAAGACTCCGATCAATATGAGTCTGGAAGGTTCCGTCGGTAATCCTTTGAAACTGAAGGTCTGGATGCCCAAGTATGCGGTGGAAGTCCGGAGCGAAACTGTTCTGGAGCAGGCCAAGAACGCCGGCGACATCGAAGGACTGGCCCGCAAGGAACTGGGAGGACTATCCTCTACCGCCTACGAGCTTGGATATCTGGAAGTCGCCCTCCAGGGAACGCCCTTTGTACCCGGGAAAGTTCTACGAACCATGCGTCAGCAGGCGGTACAGAAGCTGGACGAAGCACGCCTTGCCTGGCATGACCTCAAGATTAACGCCTCCCGCGGAAAACAGTTCCTGCAGGATATTTCCGCAAAGCACGCCCCTGCAAAGGCAGAACGTCCCGAGATTTCCGTGCTGGTCCGCAACCCTCAGCAGATTTCCGCCCTGAAGGGGCTCGACATCGACAACGTCATTATGGACTTTGACTGGGGCGTGAAGTACGATGAACCGCTAGAACAGATTCGTGACCTTGGGTTCAAGGCGGGCATGGCGACCCTCCGCATTCATAAGCCTGGCGAAAACCATTACCTCAAGAAAATTCTGGAACTTTGCCCCGACTTCGCCCTGGTCCGTAACCTGGGATCCATCTCCATCCTGAAGGATAGCGGCATTCCCCTGAAGGGAGACTACAGCCTGAACGCCGCCAACAGCGCAAGCTACGACTGGCTTTTGTCCCAAGGTCTCGACACGTTACATCCCTCCTGGGACTTGAACAGCGTGCAGCTTTTCGACTTGCTGAAAAACATCGACGGACGCCGTCTGGAGTTGACCCTCCACCAGTACATGCCCGCATTCCATTCCGAATATTGCGCCTTCGCCCGCGGTCTAACCACAGGCCGCCGCTTCCCGGAATGCGGCAAGATCTGTACCCAGCACAAGGTGGAAATCCTGGATCATAAGGGCGAAAAACATTTCCTGCAGTCCGACGCAGAATGTCGCAATACTTTGTTCGTAGGACGACCCCAATCCGCTTTAAAACTTTTGCCGCAGTTACGCACCAGCGGCGTCCATCACTTCCGCCTGGAAATGCTGCAGGAAGATGCCGAGACCGTGCGCCAGAAGGTGCTGATTTACACTCAGGCCATCCGCGGGAAAATCTCCATCGACGACGCCATTCGCCAGGCCGGCATCCAGGAAAAATACGGACTTAGCGAGGGGCAACTCTTCAATGACAGCACCTGGCAGGACCGCAAGAAATAAGGAAAAAGGTTAGGAGAAAAAACGTGAGGCACTTATCATTTATAGCGATTTTCGCCCTGCTCTCAGCCAGTTTATTCATCGGCTGCACCGACATCGGCTTAAGGGATAATCCCAACGATCCCGGTGCAGAAAACTTTCAAGATGGGGATGTGGTATCTGAGGGGGGTGGATACGGCTATGTCTACGACAGCCGGGATAAGCAGTCCTATAGAGTCGTAACAATTGAGAAAAAATACTGGTTTGCGCAAAATCTGAATTACGCAGCCAGCAATAGTTTCTGCTATGACGGAGTGTCTTCTAATTGCAAAAGCAGAGGACGGCTGTACCGTTGGGCAAGCAAGGACCTTTGTCCCGAAGGTTGGGCCGTTCCCACCAAAAAAGACTGGAACGAACTTTTCGATTACGGTAATGGGTACGCTAGATGGTTCCTTTCCAACGAAGGTAGAGTTTGGGGCGATGATGCATGGAATTTGAAAAACAATTACGGATTCTCCATCAAGCCCGCCGGTTACCGATCCGCAGACGGAACCTATAGAGGATTTGACAATCTGACCGGCTTCTGGACCCGGACCACCGAAAGCGACGAAAAGGCCTACTCCGTATGGGTAACATACGAAGACCCTTACCCGGATATCACTCCATACGGAAAAGACAACGCACTCTCTATCCGCTGCATCAAGGAGATATAATGAAGTTACTGCATATATCACTCTTGATGATTTGCCTTCTTTCCAGTTCCGCCTTCGCAAAATTCGTTGCTATCCTGGAAACCATCAGCTATCCGGACTCCCCCGCCTCCCAAAGCGAAAAGCTGTTTATTACCGACGAACTCCGCTCCGACGCCCTGGCAGTTCTTGGAGAACACGACTATGCCATTATGAGTCGTGAAAATATTTCAGAAATGCTCCCCCCGGGAAAGAATATTGAAGACTGCGAAGGGGAATGCCTGGTGGAAACAGGTCGAAACATCGCTGCAGACTATGTGGTCCAGGGGCGTGTAGGTCGATTCGCTGATGAACTGACTTTGACCATTGAACTGTATGAAACGTCTACTGCAAGATTCCTGGGGAGCATTACCTGTAAGCACGAACTGATCCAGGGATTGCGCCTGGAAATGAAGGCAAAGACCTTGGATCTATTCGGCAAGCTCCTTCCCAAGGTAACGGAAAAGCCCGATGAGAAAACATCAGAAGATGTCGATCTGAACCACACGGAGTATAGCTACAACGAAAACGACGTAGAAACGGACATCACGTATGTGGACGAGCATGTGGTTCCCCGCTGGGTCACCTGGACAGCCTTTACCTTGGGCACTATCGCAACCGCCATGGGTGTCCTAAGTAATATGGAAGTGAAATACGCCCGTCAGGAATACGACGATATGGGCGCCGGCTACTCCGTAGAAGCATTCAACGAACAATGGCGGGATGTAGAGTATACCAAAACGGCCAGAAACATTTTTTATGGCGTAGGAATACCACTTCTCGTGATAAGTACAGGGTTATTTATCTTTGACTAACCCGCCATTTACTATATTTTCGCCGTAAAATTTTTACTTAAAGGGTAATACAATGAAACGTACTCATAACTGTGGCCAGCTCCGTAAGGAAGATGTTGGCCAGACCGTAACTCTCTGTGGTTGGGTGGATCGTCGCCGTGACCACGGTGGTGTGATTTTTGTGGACCTCCGCGACAAGTATGGCAAGACCCAGATTGTGTTCAATCCGGATTACAATGCCGACGTTATCAAGAATGCAGAAACTCTCCGTAACGAATACGTGATTTGCGTTACCGGTAAGGTCTACGCCCGTGAAGAAGGCAACGCCAACGAAAAGCTGGCAACAGGCGACATCGAAGTGAAGATCAGCGAACTCACCATCCTGAACGCTGCCCAGACTTCTCCCCTGGCCATCAACGACCCCAACGAAGAATGTAAGGAAAACGACGACCTCCGCCTCCAGTACCGTTACCTGGACCTCCGTCGTCCCTGGATCCAGAAGAAGCTCATGCTCAAGAGCCGCTTCCTCCGCGCTGTCTACGACTTCTTCTATGAAAACGGTTTCGAAAACATCGAAACTCCGGTGCTCTGCAAGTCCACTCCGGAAGGCGCACGTGACTACCTGGTTCCCTCTCGTGTGAACGCTGGTAAGTTCTACGCTCTCCCCCAGTCTCCGCAGCAGTACAAGCAGCTCCTCATGATCGCTGGCATGGACCGCTACTTCCAGATCGCCAAGTGCTTCCGTGACGAAGACCTCCGTGCCGACCGTCAGCCGGAATTCACCCAGATCGACGTTGAAATGTCCTTCGTAGACCAGGACGACGTGATGGGCATGTTCGACAAGTTCGTTACCGAAGTTCTCGGTAAGGTTTGGAACTTCGAACCTCCCAAGAAGATCCGCCGCATGAAGTGGGCTGAAGCTATGCTCAAGTACGGTTCCGATAAGCCGGACCTTCGCTTCGACCTAGAAATCCATGACGTTTCCGAAATCGGTGCCAAGAGCGAATTCGGCGTGTTCAAGAACTGCGTTGCCGCTGGTGGCAAGATCCGCGGTATCGCTGCTAAGGGCTGCGTTGACTTCACCCGTAAGCAGATCGACGAACTCACCGCCTACGTTGCAAAGTACGGTTCCAAGGGTCTCGTATGGATGCGCGTCAAGGAAAATGACGAAGTTGAAACTCAGGTCGGTAAGTTCTTCACTACCGAACAGCTCAACGAACTCCGCGACGCTGTTGGCGCAAAGTGCGGCGACATGATGTTCTTCATCGCAGGTCCGGAAAAGATCGCAGCTACCGCTATGGGTCAGCTCCGTCTCGAAGTCGCTCGCATCAAGGGCCTCCGCGACCCGAAGAAGCGCGAATTCGTCTGGATCACTGAATTCCCCATGTTCGAATACAGCGACACCGAAGGCCGCTACATGGCTATGCACCACCCGTTCACCAACCCGCTGCCGGAACACTTGGACATGATGCTCTCCGGCAACCTGAAGGATTGCAACGCCGAAGCCTATGACCTTGTTCTTAACGGTGTTGAAATCGGTGGCGGTTCTGTCCGTATCCACAACCCTGAAGTTCAGGAAAAGGTTTTCCGCCTGCTCGGTCTTACCGAAGAACAGGTTAAGGAAAAGTTCGGCTTCTTCGTGGACGCCTTCAAGTTCGGCGCTCCTCCGCACGGTGGTCTCGCCTTCGGTCTGGACCGCGTTGTTGCAACTATGGAAGGTGAAGAATCCATCCGTGACTTCATCGCATTCCCGAAGAACACCAGCGCTTCTAGCCCCATGGACCAGTGCCCCAGTGATGTTGACCTGCAGCAGCTGCAGGACATCCACATCGCCGTGCAGATGCCCAAGAAGGCTTAATAAGTCGATGCTGACGCAAGTCAGCATGACCATCAGTCCTTCTGAACTTGTTTCAGAACCTGCTAAAAAAAGAACCTCGCAAGCGAGGTTCTTTTTTTTTACAAGCTGATTTATTTATTCATCACTTGTTCTTGGAATAATATCCGTAATAGCCGTATCCATATCCGTAACCGTACTTGCCGGCTTCACGTTCACAGTGATTCATGACGAAAGCCTTAGGCTTGTCGCCAAAGCGGTTAATCTTGTTAACGGATTCCTTGATTTCGTTCATGCTATGCTTTCCATAATGGAGAACAAACAGACTCATGTCCACCACAGGATAAATCAGTTCAGCGTCGGTGACCATGCTCATGGGAGGCGTATCTACAATAACGACTTCAAACTGTTTACGAGCTTCATCCATCAAGTTCTTGAAATTATCACCGCGTAAAAGTTCACTGGGAGAAAGTCGAGAGTGACCCGAGGAAACAATAAACAGGTTTTCCGCTTCAGGAGACGGCTTGGCAACTGCAGCCAATTCGCAAGTTCCACCAAGCAATTCAGCCAGGCCCATCTTACTTCCGCTATGATGAACGCCACGGCGCATATCAGCGTCAATTAGCAAGGTTTTCTTTCCGGCTTCTGCATACAGGGCAGCCAAATTCAGGGATACAAAACTCTTGCCCACCCCAGGAATCAAACCAGAAATCATCATCACTGGATGGCCTTGAGTCGGCAAGGTAAAATCAACAGAAGTCAGTAAGCTACGGAACGATTCACTTACACGGTCTTCAGGATCGGTAATGACAATGGGCCTGCGTTTCTTGCTCTTGGAAGACTTGCCATGATGTTCAGGAATCTTGGCATAAACGCTGACACCCGTGGTATTTTCTACTTCGGTACTGCTACGTACACCGTTATGGAGCATTCGGAGCAAGTAGATCAGAAGAGCGGCCATTACGAAGGATGCGGCGATTGCACCCATCAAGATATGCGTCTTCTTAGGTTTGCTGGGGCGGTCTTCCACCATGGCGTAGTCCACCACGCGTACGTTACCCACTTCGCCAGCACGAACCACTCGAAGCTGCTCGATATTGTTGAGCATGGTATTATAGATGGCGTTATTCACCTGGACGTCTTCCTGAAGGCGAAGCACTTCCTGCTGGGTCAAAGGCATCTTTTCGGCATTGGCCTTCAACTTTGCCAGTTCAGCCCGAAGCTTGTTCTGCTGCTTGGCAATGGTTTGTACAGCAGGATGTTCCTGCTTGAACAGGCGGGTCGCCTCCTGGTACTGCTGGTCCAGTTTCAGGAGCTGTTTTTGCAAGTCCACTTCTTTCTGCAAGTGTACTTGAGTTTCTCCCGTCAAATCCACGGAACCGATCTTATGGCGGTAATCCGCCAGAATTTTTTCGGAAGAATCCAGTTTCGCCTTAATGGAGGGAAGTTGCTTTTCCAGGAATTTCAGGGACTTTTCCGCTTCGGCATTACGTTTTTCCACATTGCGGCGAACGTAGGTATCTGCAATGGCATTCAAGATAGAAGCAGAACGATCCGCATAACGATGCTTCAGGGACACAGTAATAATGCCGGTCTGCTTCCCCTTTTCGCTAACGGAGAGCTTGTGAGCAAGGCTACGGATTGCAGACAAGGGCGTAAGCTGACGCAAGACAAACTGCTGACCTTCAATGCCGCGCATGAGGCGCACGCGCATCACAAGGGTGTCGCCAGCATAGGGCGCACGGATAGTTTCACCAATATCCGCCTTAGCAAGAACCGCACCTTCGGGAGTGATGACTTCATAAGAATTCACGCCTGTAACCTGGGCGATCCACTTTTCCTTACGGGCAATCTCAGGAATGTCCAGTTCGTCAATATCCATTCGGCCTTCACGATGCAGCAGACGATCCATCTTTCCGATGGGAACCGCATTGAATCGCAGGTGTTCTTCTTCGACAACATAAGCGAGAACGCTACGACTTTTGACCAGCTCAATTTCAGCATCAGAGGGGCTTGCCATATCAAGCAAGGCACCCATTTCACCCATGGCCCTGGAAACCTTATTACCACGAATGTCCACTTGAATCATGGCATCGCTGGTGTATTCGGGACGAATCCAGTTCATCAGGAGAAAACCAAATAGGCCACCCATCAAGAGGAAGACGAAAATGATATGTTTCTTGGCCCATAAAATTCCAATGACCTCAAGCAGGTCAATGGAATCATCTGTCTTCAAGGGCTCAGAAGCCTGATTTACAGAGTTTTTCTGATCATTGCTGTCCATATTTTCTCCTGGATTGGATAAAAATAACTTTTTCATTTCCAAACATTGGAGGAAGGACGTGACTCAGTTCACATACCGCCTGTATTTTTGAAATTTCTTGTTAACATAACCTGAATTACAGGGTCTATCCAATATGCATTATGTATTTTTGCCGCAACCTTAACACCTCGGAGAGTTCCGAGGACTAATATGGAGATGAAAAATGAAACTTTCTACTCGTGCAATTGCAGAAGCAATCGGTACATTCTGGCTCGTATTCGGCGGCTGCGGTGCAGCTGTGCTGGCCTGCGGCGTTCCGACCAATGGCATCGGCTATGTTGGCGTTTCTCTCGCCTTCGGTCTGACCGTTCTCACCATGGCATACGCTCTCGGTCACGTTTCCGGTTGCCACCTGAATCCGGCTGTTACTCTCGGCCAGGTCGCAGGCGGCCGTTTCCCGGCTAAGGAAGCTCCGGCTTACATCATTGCACAGGTAATCGGCGGCATTATCGCAGCAGCAGTCCTTTACTGCATCGCTCAGCCGGACCTGACCAACGCTGGCATTGGCGCATTCGCAACCAACGGCTGGTCTGATTCCCTCACCAACGGCCTCAACGCCTTTGGCGGTAAGACTTCCGGCATGTGCAGCGCCTTCCTCATCGAAGTGGTTCTCACTGCAATCTTCCTGTTTGTCATCATGGGTGCTACTGACGGTCGCGCTCCCGCTGGTTTTGCTCCTATCGCCATCGGTCTGTGCCTCACCCTCATCCACCTGATTTCCATTCCGGTGACCAACACTTCCGTGAACCCGGCTCGCTCTACCGCAGTTGCAGTGTTCGTCGGCGGTGCAGCAATCAAGCAGCTGTGGCTCTTCTGGGTGGCTCCGATCCTCGGTGGTGTCATCGGTGGCTTCGGCTACAAGATGCTTGCCGAAAAGAAATAAACCCGACGTCATGCTGAACTCGGGTCAGCATCAGGGCGACTGCAAAAAAAACGGGACTATAGTTCCCGAAGTATTTGAAAGCAATGTGGCAATAGTCACATTGCCTTTTTTTATGCGATTTTTTAATGTAAAGAATTGCTCACAAAACAACTATTACGGGAAACATTATTTACTTTCAATCATGGTTTAGTGTTATGGGTTTTTGGATTGATTGAATTTTCAGAGGTTTCTCGTGAATAAAAAAATCGTCCTTCTTTCCTTGTGTACCGCTGGTGCACTCCTTACAGCTTGTTCTGACGATCCGTCCTCTCCTAACGTAGAACCCAATCTGGGTTATTCTAGCGCGATCGAAGAGCCTATTATCGATCCTATTACGGGTGAAATTATTCCCACCAGTTCTGCTGCAGTCACCGATCCCGTCATCGATCCGAATACCGGCGAAATCATTCCCGCAAGTTCTGCAGCATCCGCCCCTATTGTGGATCCGAACAATCCACAACCCATGAGTTCCGCCGTCGTCCAGCCTGGCATGAGTTCCGCCGTCGTCCAGCCTGGCATGAGTTCTGCCGTCGTCCAGCCGGGCGTAAGCTCCAGCGCAGCAGCCCCCGCGCAGAGTTCTTCCAGCGGTCTCAAGGATTACAACGACAACCACGCCCCTAAGGAAAGCTACCTGCCCGCAGCAGGCTTCTATTCCAACCTGACAATCCAGCCTCTCAGCGGAAAGCAGGGCGGCCAGGTCAAGTGTACTTTTGACGGTTCCTTCCCTACCCAGAATTCCGAATCCATTACGGCAGCCAAGCAGATTACCGAAAACACTGTCATCCGCTGTTCTGAATTCTTGAACGGCCAGGCCTTGGATACAACGACCCAGACTTACTTCATAAACGAAAAGGTTTCCATGCCGGTGGTGGCATTGACCGTGAATCATCACGACATGTTTGACTCTACCGACGGCCTGTACGCTACCGGCAACCTGACCAACAACGGCGGCGCGGGCGGCATGTGGGGCGGCATAGGCGTTGGCGGTGACGACACCAACAACCCCAAGTGTACTGAACCTTGTAAACAGGCCAACTTCTGGAAAGAAGACGAACTCCCCGTTCATGTGGAATTCTTTGAAAACGGAAGCTCCACCAAGACCAAGAACTGGGAAATCGACGCAGGCATTTCCATTATCGGTAACTACAGCCGTTACAAGCCCAAGAAGAGCGTCGCCATCAAGATGGACGATTCCCTCTATAACGACAAGAGTCTGAAGTATTCCCTCTTCAAGACCCGTCCGGAAGCCAAACGCTTCAAGAGTTTCAATCTCCGTAACAACGGTAACCGCTTCTGGACCGACTACGCAGAAGACGCCATGCTCACCAGCCTGATGGAAGGTACCGAAGTGGATTACCAGCGTAGTCGCCAGGTTGTAGTTTTCTACAACGGCGAATATTTTGGCATCCACGACATGCGTGAACGTTTGAACCGCAGCTTTGCAGAAACCAACTACGGCATCGACAACAAGTCCATCAATGTCGTCAAGAACTGCAGCAACGGCGACAAGGGCTATCAAAATGGATGGTGCCCCAGCGGTACCAACGGAGCCTCTGCCAGCGAATTTGCACAG
Source organism: Fibrobacter sp. UWR4 (assembly GCF_003149045.1). Classification (NCBI taxonomy): domain Bacteria; kingdom Pseudomonadati; phylum Fibrobacterota; class Fibrobacteria; order Fibrobacterales; family Fibrobacteraceae; genus Fibrobacter; species Fibrobacter sp. UWR4. Next base: position 34,299 of record NZ_QGDU01000030.1, read on the forward strand.
TTGGTAAACCAAATTACTACCGGCAATTTCGAAGGTGAAAACAACCAGTCCTACAAGCAGGTTTCCGAAAAGTTGAACATGGTCAGCTTTGCCCAGTACATGATCGCAGAAATGTACTCCCATAATGGAGACTGGCCGAATAACAATATTCGATTCTGGGGTAGCCCCAACAAAGGCATCCCCTTCAAGGCAATGATGTTCGACCTTGACCATGGTTATGGTTTTACTCCGGGTATCATGGACTTTGATGTAGAAAACCAGAACATGTACCAATGGGTATTGGGTAGCGCCACCATGGACAACAATGGTGGAAACCAGGGCGGTCAGCAGCCAGGCATGGGCGGCTGGGACATGGGCGGCTTTGGCGGCGGTGCAAATACCACCCTCGGTCAAATGCTCAAGAAGCTTCTTTCCAATCCCGACTTCAAGCGTCTATTCATCAACCAGGCAAGCATTCTCCTAAACGAATACTTGACTTACGAAAAAGTGCAGAAGGCTTTCCAGAACATCATGTCCACCATCCCCTCCTCCGAACAGCAGCGAGACGAGCAGAGATGGCCCCGTAACCAGGCAAAATACCACTGGTCCCCGGATGGAAGCGACATCATGCAGTTTGCAAGGAACCGCACCGAAACCGTCAAGCAGGAAACCAAGCAGTACTTCGGTCTTTCCGATGAAGTAAGCGTTTCCATCAATGCCAGCGGAATGGGTTCCGTCCTTGTGGAAGGAACAAAGCTTCCCAGCTCAAACTACAGCGGAAAGTTCTTCAGCGGCACCTCCATGAAAGTTGAGGCTGTTGCAGGTTCTGGCGCAATATTCATGGGCTGGTCCGACGGTTCTACGGAAAACCCGCGAATCGTGCAGATCAACGGTGCAACCACAATCACCGCACAGTTCAAGTAAGCAGCAACGATTTTCCTCCTAACCCCCAGACCTGCGACCTTCACGGAAGCAGGTCATTTTTTTTGATATTCTAATGATTTTTTTTCGCGACTCTCGCTTGCGGGGTTTTAGAGGGTGAGTGAAAACACACCCCCTAGGAAAGGGGGTAGCGAACAACATGGTGTGAGCGAGGGGGACTTTTCCCCCGCCAAAATTTTGTTATATTTTATGCGTAGATTTTTTAACCCGCCCGCTTTTTTTGTGGGCTTAAATCCAAAAGGAAGAAACAATGGCTGACAATCTGTCCGTCCTCGGCAAGGCTCGTAAGGCCTACCAGCCGAAACTCCCCGTCGCTCTCCGCAAGGGCGCTCTCAATGTGGCACTCAACAAGGGTAAGGCTACCGAATCCGTCTCTGATCAGAAGAAGATCAAGGCTCTGTTCCCCAACACCTACGGTGCTCCCTACATTCAGCTCAAGGCTGGCAAGGCTGCTGCCGCTGCCAAGGCTTTGAACGTTGGCGTTGTTCTTTCTGGCGGTCAGGCACCTGGTGGCCACAACGTTATCGCTGGTCTCTTCGACGGTATCAAGTCCATCAACAAGTCCTCCAAGCTTCTCGGCTTCCTCGGCGGTCCGTCTGGCCTCGAAAACGGCAAGTTCATCGTGATCAACGAAAAGATCATGGACTCCTACCGCAACACTGGTGGTTTCGACATCATCCAGTCCGGCCGTACTAAGCTGGAAACTGAAGAACAGTTCAAGAAGTGCATGGCTGTTGCCAAGGCTCAGAAGCTGGACGCTATCGTCATCATCGGCGGTGACGACTCCAACACCAACGCTGCTGTTCTCGGTGAATACTTCCAGGCTAACGGCGCTTCCTGCGTTGTTTGCGGCTGCCCCAAGACCATCGACGGCGACCTCAAGAACGAATACATCGAAACCTCCTTCGGTTTCGACACCGCTGTGAAGACCTACTCTGAACTCATCGGCAACATCATGCGCGATGCCAACTCCGCTCAGAAGTACTGGCACTTCATCAAGCTCATGGGCCGTTCCGCTTCTCACATTGCACTCGAAGCTGCTCTCCAGACCCATCCGAACATCTGCTTGATCTCTGAAGAAGTCAAGGCTAAGAAGATGAAGCTGAAGCAGGTCATCAAGTACGTTGCAGACATCGTTGCTGCACGTGCTGCTGACGGCAAGAACTTCGGTGTTGCTTTGATTCCGGAAGGCCTCCTGGAATTCATCCCGGATGTTGGCGTTCTCATTTCCGAACTTTCCGAAGCTCTCGCTCATCACGAAAAGGAAGTCGAAGGTCTCGACACCGCTGCTAAGGTTGAAAAGCTCTGCAAGTGGGTTTCCAAGGCTTCTGCTGAAGTTCTCGTTTCCCTCCCGGCATTCGTTCAGGCTCAGCTCATGCTGGACCGCGACTCCCACGGTAACGTTCAGGTTTCCCTCATCGAAACCGAAAAGCTCATCATCGACATGGTGAAGAGCGAACTCAAGAGCCGCAAGAACTTCAAGGGCAAGTTCTCCGCTCTCAACCACTTCTTCGGTTACGAAGGCCGTTGCGCAGCTCCGTCCAACTTCGACGCTGACTACTGCTACAGCCTGGGCTACACCGCTTCCGTTCTCGCTTTCAACAAGATGAACGGCTACATGAGCTCTGTCCGCGACCTGACCAAGGGTATCGAAAAGTGGACCGCTGGTGGCATTCCTATCACCATGATGATGAACATGGAACGTCGTCACGGTGCAGACAAGCCGGTTATCCAGAAGGCTCTCGTTGTTCTCGACGGTGCTCCGTTCAAGTTCTTTGCTGCTAACCGCGAAGAATGGGCCAAGACTGAATCCTACACCTATCCGGGTCCGATCCAGTACTGGGGTCCGTCCGAAGTTTGCGACGTCACCAACTTCACCATCAAGCTGGAACGCGGCGCAATGAAGGTTAAGAAAGGCAAGTAAAGCGCGGGTGCTTGCACACGCATTTTCTTGCCGCAAAACCTGCGCTGCAAAGCAGCGCCAGGTTGCTGCTGCTAAGAAGCCCGCTAAGAAAAAGTAATTGTTGCGGTCACAGTCGATTAATAGCAGGCAACTGCAGGTTAAGTTCGGCGCGGCCTACACAAGCTTAAAGAAAGGTTCCCTCGCTACGGCGCGGGAGCCTTTCTTTTTTGAAGATCGCTTACCTTTCGGCATTTTTAAGCATTTCAAGGGCGTTTTTTCGGTGAACAAAGGACTAAACTTTCATTTTTTAGATTTTAGTCCTTTGCCGAACAGCATTTTTTCAAGAAAACGCAACAGACCAGCCTCCAACAAAGGACCATTTCTTTATTGAAGCTCATTTTAGTCCTTTTTTTATACAAGATTTCCCTGACACGCCTCACATTACATCACATACAACGTAACAAAGCGACATTTTCAGAGGACCAAATTATCATTAATTTCAATTTGGTCCTTTCTCACTACAAAAAATTGTGTCGCATGCGATTTAATTTTATCGCACACGATATATTTTACTATATTTACCCACAAAGAAATTCTTTACTATTAGAACTATGCACGAATCTTTGAAACTGGACAATCAACTTTGCTTTAGGCTTTATACGGCCTCCCGCCTAGTGACGCAGGCTTACCGCCCGTTGCTGGACAAGTTGAAAATTACCTACCCGCAATACCTGGTCATGCTGATCCTGTGGGAAAGCGACAACGTATGCATCAGCACCATAACGGAACGCTTGCTGCTCGAAACAAACACCGTTACTCCCCTGCTGAAGCGCATGGAAGACCTGGGCCTCATCAAGCGCATGCCTAGCAAAGAAGATGCACGCCAGAAGATTATCAGCCTCACGACAAAAGGCAGAAAACTGCAAGACAAGGCGAAAGAAGTCCCCACCTGCCTAGTCAGCGAAATGGCAAAAAGAAATGTCGACTTGCAAGGTCTCAGTTCCATAACCCCTATTCTCGACAATTTAATTCACGCACTTCAATAAAAGGAGAAGAATCATGGCTTGCGCAAACTGCAAAATTAGAGCTCAATACGACAAGAATCCCAAGTCCGTCATCGGCCGTCTTTGGCATTTTCACACCAAGTTCTGCCCAGGTTTTAAGGCATACCTGAAAAGCCTCAGTGACGAAGAACGTGCAGAAATCTGCGCCAAGTACGACATCAAGTAACCGCGACTCGCTAGCTATTCGCAAAATCAACTGCAAACTTATTCATAATCCCACCGGCGAGCCCCAAGGAGCCCCGCCTGTGAAAAAAGTCCTCCAGAAAATCAAGGAACAGTTAGCCAAATTGTCCTTCAGGACCGGCGTCATTGTCCTGTTTCTCTGCATCCCCTGCTACATTTTTTCCTTCGCCCAGATGGCGCTGGATATCGATGCAGCTGTCAAAGGCGTTCTTTGGGTAATTTTCTTCGGGCTTGCCAAAACGTTCCAATACGGAGGCCTAACCATCCTTGGCGTGGAAGGCGTAAAGCGGCTTAAGGCTAAATTCAAGAAGCGCTAATCAACATTTTTTCTAATTTGCTATTCATGGACAAATCCAGAGCATCAACAGAAGCACCCTCTGCTGAATCCCTTGGCAAAACAAGCCCCAAAGAATGTTGCAAACGAGAAATCTACGCGGACTTACTTCGCATTATAGCCGCCTTTACGGTCGTTTTCCAACACACGGTTACATCCGTCTGGTATACGGTTCCTGTGGATTCTAGCGATTTTGCGGCTTTAAACTTCTTGAATAGCTTGAGCAGGTTCGGCGTTGGCGTGTTCATCATGATCAGCGGAGCATTCATGCTTTCGCCCAAGTACCCGCACCCGCCAGAGAAAATCTTAAAGCACAACCTCCCCCGCACTTTGATCCCCCTAGTATTCTGGGTCATTTTCTACGGCGTCGTAGAACAGATTAACGTGAATATCGCTGACGGAAGTTTTGCTGCGGGTGATATCGCAGGCATCGTCACGGATGTGCTGTCAGCCCCACTCCTCCTGTTTACAAAACCCGCAGGACATCTCTGGTTCTTATACACCATCGCAGGTCTCTACATCCTGACGCCGCCCCTTCGGGTCTTTACCGAACACGCCTCCCGCAAGATGGTTCTTTACGTCATCGGGATTTTCTTTGCCTTCGGGCTACTGCTCCCTACGGCAAGTCACCTGCTGGCAAAGTTCGCCGACTTTAACCTGTACAAGAACATCAGCATTCAGGGAGCCACCTCCTTCGTGGGCTTCTACCTGACAGGATACTACATCGCGAACTTCGGGGTAAGCGCTAGAGCCCGCAAGCTTTTGTATGGAGCGGGACTAGCCTCGTGGATTGTGGCATTCGTTGCCGCCACCTACATTAGCGAACTTCACGACGCACCCAACGAATACTTTTTCGGGAACTTCAGGCCAACAACCTACCTGATGGCAGCGGGAATATTTGCGGCCATGCGGGCGGCCTTCAGCAAGGAATCCCGCGACGTACAATCCCGCGACGTACAATCCGATAACGTACAATCCCGCGAACAGTCCAATGCGCAAAGTCGCAAGATAATTCTCCGGAAGGTCACAAACATCGCCTTGAATTTTTCCGGATGCATGATGGGCGTATACCTCATTCACCCGCTGTTCATCAAAGCCTTCTACGGCCTTCACTTGACGGTGCTGGAGCCCCACCCCATCATTACCGCACCTATAGCAGCAGTGGTTTTCTTCCTGCTATCACTTGCCGTTGTATACGCCTTCCGGAAAATTCCAGGCATCAAGAAAATTCTATAGCCGACAGTCACCCTGATGAATATCAGGGTCTGCGTTTTTATTCTAGATGGGAATGCGGATGCAGACATTCGTCAACATGACGTTCTGATTAGCTGTTCTGCGTCTCGCTTGTACTCAGCAGATAGGCGTTAATAAACGGCTTAATCTTTCCGTCCAGAACGCCTGCAGTGTCGGAGGTTTCCACACCCGTGCGCAAGTCCTTTACCATCTGGTACGGCTGCAGCACGTAGCTGCGGATCTGGCTCCCCCATTCCACCTTCTTCTTTTCGGCCATACGTGCATCACGCTTGGCTTCTTCTTCCAGGCGGTAATGTTCAGCCACCATGGTCTTCAACATCTTGTAACAGGTTTCACGGTTCTGAATCTGTGAACGTTCGGTCTGGCAGCTCGCCATAATACCCGTAGGCAAGTGAGTCATACGAACTGCGGAGTCCGTCTTGTTGATGTACTGACCACCGGCGCCGCTACTGCGATAGGTATCCACACGGACATCAGCCATATCCAGATCGAACTCCACGTCTTCGTGTTCCGGGTAGAGATACACTGCGGTAAAGCTTGTATGACGGCGGGCGTTTGCATCAAAGGGGCTGATACGCACCAGACGATGCACACCAATCTCGGAACGAAGCAGACCGTAGGCATTTTCACAGGTCACTTCAATGGTAGCGCTCTTCAGGCCAGCGTCTTCCGCTTCCTGGAAGTCCACCACCTTGAAGTCCATCTTTTCACGTTCAAAGAAGTGCGTATACATGCGGAACAGCATCAAAGCCCAGTCCTGGGACTCGGTACCGCCGGCACCCGGGTGAATGGAAAGCAAGCATGCGCAGGCGTCATCGGGGCCATTAAGCATCTTCTTGAATTCCATTTCCTCGATCTTTGCCTTAAGGTCGGCTATGTCGGACTCGATGGACTTGGTCAAGTCTTCGGACTCTTCGTCCTTGCTCATTTCATAAAGTTCCGCCAAGTCGTTACAAGCAGTAGAAACTTCATTCCACTTGTTCAGAAGTTCGCGCAAATTGCCGATCTTCTTCATCATGGACTGAGCCTTTTCCTGGTCATTCCACAGGTTGGGGTCGTTAGAGTCTTTTTCGAGGACGTAGAGTTCTTCGGTCTTAGCCTCTAAGTCAAAGATACCCCCAGAGCTTATCGATGCGAGCGCGCAAGTCAATAAGCCCGGTATGTGTAGTCTGAAATGCCATTCTATTCTCCTATAAAAAAAGCAACGGCTTTGATTCGCCGCTGCTTCTTATTCAAATGTAAGCGAATTACTTAGCAGAGCCGATTGCCTGAGGCGGAGTGTACTTGGAGTCCAGGTACTGGACCTTGTAAGTCTTGCCCAGTTCATCCAGGTAAGCCTTCAACTGCATCTGGCGTTCCTGTTCGTGCTGCATCTTCAGACCGTTTTCGATCTGGTTCTTGTAGCTTTCGTACTTACCGTCGTTACGACCAGTAAGCATAAAGATGCAGACGCCATCCTTTTCGGTATAGACGTCGGAAATGTCACCCACTTTCAGCTTTGCGATAGCCTTTTCGAATGCAGCGCCGTGAGCCTTGGTTGTGGTAATCATCATGCCACCAGTCTTCTTTGCATCCGGATCGTCGCTGCTCTGGACGACCTGCTGGGCAAAAGCCTGCACAGCGTAGTTGAAGGGCATCTTCTTGACACGGACGCTGGAACGGATCTGGGCTGCCATACCCTTCAGCATGTCCTTAGTGTCGGCGATATCCTGAGCGGACTTACCCTTGGTGCTAACAAACAGACGGATACCGCTAATGGAATCGTTGATGGAAACCTTGTGCTTGTTCAGTTCCCAGTAAGCCTGCATCTGCTTTTCGGTCGGGTCAGCAGGATACGGAACCTTCTTTTCCAGGAGCATTTCGCTCTTCAGCTGGTCTTCAAGCTTGCCCTTGAACTGAGCCATGGTAGTGTTAGACTTCTTCAATTCCTTCTGGAAGGCATCTTCGCTGGGGAACTGCTTCTTGAAGAGAGTTGCCAGGCTATCGACCTTGGCTGCAGGAACCTTCAAACCCTGCTTCTTGGCTTCCAGCTTGATCAATTCCTGACCCACCAGGTTATCGATTACAGCATAACGGAGCTGAGTCATGGTCTGATCATCAATCTTCTTACCGCGAAGCTGCTGTTCACCCAGCATCTTTGCCAAGCTATCAATCTTACCGGCAGAAATACCAACCTTGTCAACGCGAATCACGTCAAGGCTCTTAGAATTCATCAACTGAGCAGAAGCGATACCTGCAGTCAAAAGCAGAGCTGCAGCACCACGAGAAATCAATTTAAGGGACATTATTTAATCCTTGTTAGAAATTTTTCACGGAAAATATAGAAAAAGTGACTACGATGAAGTACTTTTCCGCCCGAATTGGAATTGAAAATGGGTCAGAAATCGCTTTTGCGGGTCTTAGGCAGCTGGATTTTTTTGCGCATCACAAAAAGACGTAGTGCAAACGTAAAAGCAGTTGTTATTAAGATCTGCGGAGTGCTTCCTAGGTTTGAAAAATCCAGTGCATAAAACAAAATTCCACCAATCAGAGCCGCCGTCGCATAAAAGTCGCTTTTGAGAACCTGTGGAATTTCGCTTACCAGCAAGTCGCGAATCAAGCCGCCACCAGCCGCAGTAATGGCGGCAAACAAAATAACAGAGTAAGGTCCAGCCGCCATGGCGCTAGCCTTTGCTGCACCAACAGCAGTAAAGAAGCCCAATCCCAAGGCATCTGCCACAAGAATCAAAGTTCGGATTTTACGAATCCTCTTGCGCATGGCCAAATAGAAAAACGCACCCACAAAGCAAATGGGAATATAGATAGGATTGGTCAAGGCCGCCGGCGGCGTAGCCCCCAGCATCACATCACGCATGATACCTCCCCCAATTCCTGTAACCGTGGCAAGCACAATAAGGCCAAGCCAGTCCAGCCTGTAACGAACAGCCTTTTCCGCCCCCGAAATAGCGAAGGCGAAAGTACCCAGAATGTCAAGAACCATGAGAAGCATAAGTGAACGCAAATATAAAAATAAACTATCTTGTGTTCGTTGGGAAAAGGAGTCGCAATCAGCCATGATCAACCAGGTAAATCTTAAAGACGAAAAGTACCTGCAGGAGTACGAAGCACAAGTTAGCAAGCTTCCTCTTGAGGAACTTTACGAAATCCTGGACATGATCCAGAAAGATCCTTCCCCGGAGCGCATCCACATCGTAGAAGCACGCATCCGTTACCTCGAAGAACATCCTAGCGAAAAACCTGAGGGTCTGTTCCCCGACTTGGAAGAAAATGCCGAAGATTCCATAAAAACTTCAGACTGCATCACTTGCCCTAAATGCCTCGGTCAAAAAAAGAGACTTGAATGGCTATTCGGCAAATGCAAGAAATGCGACGGAAAAGGGTTCATCCAAATGGCAATCTGCCCCGACTGTCTTGGGGAAGGCAGAGCATCCGACCAAACCGTCTGTAAAACCTGCAAAGGCAAAAAGATCATTCGCGCAAACGAAGCGAAGCAGATTAAATGGTATCAAAGAATGTGCTCTGAATTTGTCGCCAAGCCCGAGATTCTAGTTCTTTCCAGCCTGGCTACCATTGGAGCCTTGGCGTTCTGCGCCAGAATCCTAAGCGGGTTGTATTTTTTAGACCGGCATTTTTTGGAAACTACAGAAGGGCATTGCATCATTGCAATTCTAGTAATCGCCCTCATCTGTTTTGGAATTATAGCAGAAATACTGCTTCTTGGATCAAAGCAACTGCCCGAAAGAAATCACATCAGAAACATCTACATTCTTCTCATCATTGCCGCATTGGGAGCAATGGTCATTGCGGGCCCTATCACGGGAAGCACCTGCGTCCTGGAATACAAGGCAAAGGAATACCTGTGCAACAAGATGGAATGTACACGAGTTACAATCCATAAAGATTTATCGGTTTCCGACAGGGAACAAGAACTTCTCAAGGACAGCCTGAATTTGCACACGCCATCCTTCTACAAAGGTACCGCCTATTTCAAGAATGGCGATTCAACGGAAATCTCTGTAATATACGACCGAACATCCCTCAACAAGCATTTGGGTACAGGTCGTTTCTCTATTCCATATTACACAATTACATATCGAATCTACGCCATTCCGGGTAAGTAGGTATTCTACTCCAGCACCAGGTGGTACGTCCTACGCTTGGCGGCTTCGTCGTCGCAAATGACGCAAAACCTACAATCTAAAATTCTTGACCAGAACACCCTTGAATTCAAAACTTTCGTGGCCTGCATAAACCACAGTTTTTTCGGCTCTTCATCAACATGTGTGGGTGGCTTCGCCACCCTTTTTTGTTGACTTTCGCCTAAATTAAACAAAAAATGGGCTATTTTCTAAAATTTAAT
>NZ_QGDU01000031.1 GCF_003149045.1 Fibrobacter sp. UWR4
TCTCGGTTAAGTCTCATCGCTTGTCCTTTTCTTGGTCGAAAACGCAAGTTAGAAACCTAACCATCCCTAGAATTCACTTTCTAGGGATTTTTTTTTGTTTTCAGCCTAGATCGGATTTACTTGACGATGAGAATCCGCGAAATATAATATCGCATTCGGTTTAATGTCGGCTTCTCTCCTTGCTGCGAACGCTTTTGCGGAAGATGCCGTTTCCGGTGAATCCGCCGCAGAATCCAAGGGCCCTGAAGTCGCAATCTCCGGCGAAGTCGAGTTCGATGCCTACACCGGCGATCTATTCAATGACGACGAAGTTACCCATAGCTACGCCTCCACCTTTGATTTGAATTTCGCAGTAAAGTTCAATGATCAATGGTCTGCAGAAGTCCAGCTGGAAGCCGATGGCGAAACCACTGATCCTGCGGCAATCTATAACGGCGCTTTCGTTCAGTATAGTAAGAGCGAAAACTTCGTGATTAAGGCAGGTGACCTGACTTTCTCTGAAGGAGCCTTCCTGAACTACTATGGCTATGATGATCCTGCGGATAATGCTGCAGGTATGGCCGAACACGACATCCGAGGAGTTGAAATTGATTTTAATGGCTTTGTTTTTGGCCTTGGCTTTGGTCGCGGCGACAACGACAATCAAGTATGCGTTGAAGAAGATGGTGAAGAATCGTGCGTAGGCGTTGCATACAACGCTCACTTGGCCTATGAATTGGGCTTGGGCGAACACACGTTGCGTCCCTATGTGGATTACAAGTCCTATCAGGAACCGAAGCATAATGAACTTCACGCGGGCTTGGATGCAAACCTGAAGTTTGGTGGTTTCGGTTTCCATGCGGTTTATGGTCTTCATGCCGATGCCCTCGGAGAAGATGAACCGGGCGCAACACACGCCTTCCTGGTGGAACCCTCTTTTGAGGTGGGAGGCTTCAATATCAAGGCTTCCGCGTTCTATGCAATTATGGATGATGACGCTCCCATCGATCACGGCGAGGAAATTCCCGAGTATATGTTTGCCTATGTTGAACCCAGCATGAGTCTCGCTGGATCACTGACTCTTGGCATTCCGCTGGAATATCATACTAATACTTTGGACAGCGATGATGAACTGGAATCTTTTGCTGTTGGGGCCCGCCTGTACTTCGCTCCGGTGGAAGGTCTGGAAATTACCGGCTTTGCCATGGTCAATGTGCCGCTGGGTGACGATTACGGCGATAACGATGATGTAGGGCTGAACCTCGGTCTGGAAACCGTATTCGCTTTCTAAGAATATGCCATAAAACCTCCACCAGCTTTAAACGTTACCTCATAAAGCTGGACGGGTATCCCGCCCCGGTGAGTGCCGCGGGCGGGATATATTTGAATCTTTTTGAAACTTAGTTTAAGCTAACTATGGCAAAAATGCTTGATTCCTGTCTTGTTCGGCAATGCGCCCCTACACTCGCTGGAGTAAAAGTGGGCAGTCTATTCTGCCTAGAAATTGCAGATGGTGTGTTGCTGTGCAATATTCTTGCTCGCTGGAACAAGACCTTAAATGTGAAAGGAGTTTTTGCTCGAGTTCTGGCTGAAAAGAATGGCCGGTATTACATCTATGTGTATAGAGATTGTGAATTGGAAAGACTAAGCAAAATTGGTGAAGTGCAGTCTTTTTTAAAGGGTTTTGGCTATGCGGAATTTGATGTTGAATCTTTGCTGAAGTTCTTTAAAGTTCGAATGGCGAAGTCAGCCTGTTTCCCTCACGAAGTGGGCGTTTTTCTTGGTTACCCTTTAGATGACGTTCGTGATTTTATTGTGTATGGCGGTAAAAATTACAAGCGGATCGGTTGTTGGAAAGTCTACAATGACGTTCCGAACTCTATGCATATTTTTGAAGTCTATAAAAAATGCCAAAAGATTATGGCGGATATGTTTGAACGAGGCGTTTCATTGGAACGCCTAACTGTCGCAAGTTAATTGTTTCGCGTCATTCTGAGCGAAGCGAAGAATCTAAAAAAAGGAAAAATAAAATGAGCAAAATTGCAATTGTCTATTGGTCTGGAACCGGAAACACTGAAATGATGGCTAAGGAAATTGAAGCTGGCGCAAAGGCCGCCGGCGGTGATGTTTCCATTTTTGCCACTTCTGAATTTACCGCTGATTCTGCAGCTGTCTTTGATAAGTTTGCTTTGGGTTGCCCGGCTATGGGCGCCGAAGAACTGGAAGATAGTGAATTTCTGCCTTTGTATGAACAGCTGAAACCGTCTCTTTCTGGAAAGAAGGTCGTTTTGTTCGGTTCTTACGGCTGGGGCGGCGGTGAATATATGACTGCCTGGAAAAATGATGCAGTCTCTTCGGGCCTTATCTTGGTGGATGATCCCCTGGCTATTGAAAATGCCCCCGATGATGATGGCAAATCCAAGTGCCAGGAATTGGGCAGGGTATTGGCTTTGGCATAAAAGGTGATGCTGGCCTTTATCAGCATGATTTAAGAATAACATCCTGGATTTATTTCTGGGGCGGTAATAAAAAAATAACAAGGGAAATAACATGAAACTTTTTAAATCTTTTGTATTTGTAACAGCATTCTCTCTTGTGTCGGGATTCTTTGCTGCTTGTTCTGACAATTCCAGCAGTTCTTCCGGTAATGATTCTGTGGAGGTCGATAGCTATCTTTCGAAAATTCAGGGCAGTTATATTGAACTTTTCCCAGAAATGGAAAAGGGAGAGTATCGTGACATCTGGATTAATGAAATACAGAAAATCCATCCTGACATGAGCAAGGAAGAAGCGAATGCTTCTACCGAAATGATTATTGGCATGATGGAAGGAGACATTATTGGTGAAGAGGCTGCTGCCAAATATGATATGTCGACGGGCGACTTTGCCTTCAATTGCTATTTCTTGCATAAGGTTGCAAAGCTTACCGTTAAGGGTAACATCATTTCTGGTGTTGACAAGAATGGAAAGCAAATCTTTAGCCACAGCTATTCCCTAGTTAAGGAAGTAAATGACTCGTTCTTTGAACGTCTCTATAAGAGCGATGATGAAAATTCTGGTGAATTCACTTATTTCATTTTCACGGGAGACACTCCAGAAGAGACTTTCCATTTGGAATTCCGTTATGGAAGTACAGATGAAAAAATCGGATTTGACGGATTTAATACCGGCTCTTATGCTTATTGGATGGCTGCAGCTATTCGGGCAGATTATGACGACAAGGTGATGGATGACGTGATTCGTCTTTTCGTAGATGAAAATCTTGGCGATGAAAATGAATAGAAAGTTAGCATAACTAACAAAGTTAGTTAGTCTAACTTAGTTCTAGACTAACTAACTTAGTTCACCCAATCCTAAGTCCTACCTGGTCTGGAAGTTTATAACTTACTTTGTATGTAAGTTATGTTTTTGCGTTTAAAACTCTAAATTATAACTCAAGCGGGAATTGTCCTGCGAAAAAATAAGGAGAGTTCTTATGTCCATTTTCAAAAATGAAAAGTTCTGGTTGGTTGTTGCTGGTGCCGTTGGCTCCGCTGTAACCAAGAAGGTCCTTAAGGCCAAGAAAACTCGCGAACTTGCGGTGACTGGACTTGCTCATGGCATGAAGTTCACTGCCGATGCAAAGGCCGCCTTCCAGGATATGAAGGATGAGGCCAATGACATTTGCAATGACGCCAAGGCCGAAGCTGGTCTCGACAAGTAGTTCCTAATCACCAACCTTATTTTTCATGAAATTCAAAATTAAGTACGATCAGCCTGGCCGCATTCGTTTTAACGCTGGCCCCTACGCTTTCGAACCCGAATTTGAAGCACGTATTCACAAGGCTTGTGTCAGCTTGCCTTGTGTGGAACGAGCTGTTGTGCGTAGCGTCAATGGCGGTATTCTTCTGGAATACTCTGCTACCGACGGGGATTTTGACGTAAGTCGAAATTCCATTCTGAATTTTATGAAGGATCTGGTGCCCAAGACCCTTCCCGAAGCGGATGGTGAAACTGAATTCCAGCTGCAAAAGCTGGATGATAATTTTCAGAATAGCCTGTGCGTGATGATTGCCCGCCGTTATCTCATGCGCTGGTTTGTTCCGCTGCCCATACGTACGGCCATTACGGTTTTCCGGGGGCTCAAATATGTGGCCAAGGGTATTTCTACGCTAGTAAACGGCCGTTTGACTGTAGATGTTCTGGACGGTGCAGCTATAGGGGCGTCCATGCTGCAGAAAAACTACGACTCCGCGGGTACGGTCATGTTCCTGCTGGGCGTATCCGGTTTGCTTGAAGACTATACCAAGGCTCGTACCCGTACGGCCCTTACAGGAAGCCTTGCTGTAAAGGTGGACCAGGTCTGGGTAGTGAAGGATGGCGTAGACACATTGGTCTCTTTGAAGGATGTTCTGCCTGGTAACCTGGTAAGAGTCCGTTCCGGAGCCATGATTCCTGTGGATGGAACAGTTGTAGAAGGCGAAGCTTTTGTGAACGAATCCACCATGACGGGCGAATCAAAGGCTGTGTTGAAGAATGCGGGAAAGACAGTATTTGCGGGCACCGTACTGGATGAAGGCTCCATAGTGGTAAATGTCCGTGCGGTTAACGGCAATACGAAAATCCAGAAAATCATCGAGCTCATTGACCATAGTGAAGATCTGAAGGCGGGCATCCAGAGCCGTGCGGAACATCTGGCTGATAGCATTGTTCCCTTCAGTTTCCTGGGATTTGGTCTTACGCTTTTGCTGACACAGGACATTTCCAAGGCTGTTTCCATCCTGATGGTGGATTATTCCTGCGCCATTAAACTTTCTACCCCGATTTCTGTGATTTCTGCATTGCGTGAGGCGGCGGATATGAACATGACGGTGAAGGGCGGAAAGTATCTGGAAGAATTCGCCTTGGCAGATACCATCATTTTCGATAAGACGGGGACGCTTACCAAGGCGGAACCGAAACTTCAGAAAGTCATTGCCTTTGGTGGTCGTTCCGAAGAAGAAATTTTAAAGATAGCAGCCTGCATTGAAGAACATTTTCCCCATAGTATGGCACGCGCCATTGTAAATGGTGCTGCAGAGCGAGGCATCGACCATGCGGAAGAGCATGCGGACGTGAAGTATATTGTGGCTCACGGAATTGCCACAACCTTGAATGGTGAACGCGCTGTTATCGGTAGCAGGCATTTTGTCGTTGAAGACGAAAAAGTTCTCGTAACCGAAGAACAGCAGTCTGTCATTGATACGGAAGGCGGTGCCGCTTCTGTGATTTACTTAGGAATTGGTGGTAAGTTAGCCGGCGCCTTATGCATTAGCGACCCCCCGCGAGAAGAAGCTGCTTTGGCCATCAAGCGTCTTCGTGAAACAGGAATCGGTAACGTGGTGATGATTACGGGCGATAGTCAGAATGCTGCAGCACGAACTGCTGAAATTCTCGGCATAGACAAATTCTATGCGCAGGTCTTGCCTGAAGACAAGCACAATTATGTGGAATGTCTGAAAGCGGAAGGTAAACGCGTCATTATGGTGGGGGATGGCATCAATGATGCTCCCGCTCTAGCTGCGGCAAACGTTTCTGTTGCCATGAGCGATGCCTCCGATATTGCTCGAGAAACTGCGGACGTAACTCTCCGAGGAGAAAATCTAGAAGATTTGGCAGAACTTCGCGTTCTTAGCCAAAAGTTGATGAATCGAATCCAGACCAACTACAAGTTCATCGTCGCCTTTAATACGGGGCTACTTGCGGGCGGTTTCTTCGGATTTCTTTCTCCCGCTACATCTGCATTTTTGCACAATGCATCCACTATGGCTATCTGTGCAAAAAGCATGACTAGGTTGAAGGCTTCATAACACAGTTTGTTGTTCCTGCAGCAATCAGCTCCTCCCAATTATCCATAGCGACTTTAACTACGTCGGGATCGTACATAATCCCGGCGTTCTTTTTTTATTTCTTCCTTGCAAATGGAAACGTCCAGTCCCTTGCGGTAAGGACGGTCTGAAATCATGGCGTCGATGGAATCTGCGATAGCGATAAGTCTTGAACCTAGGGGAATGCTGCTGCCAGACAATCTGTCGGGATAGCCTTTTCCATCCCAGCGTTCATGGTGACCGCGAACAATGACGGCTACTTCTTCAAAGAGTTTCGCTTTCCGTAAAATTTCGTAACCTTGCAAAGAATGGGATTTCATGATTTCCCATTCTTCATCATTCAATCGTCCTGCTTTCAAAAGAACATCGTCACGAATCCCGATTTTACCCACGTCGTGCAGATGCGCGGCAATGTGAAAATGCTCTTCCTGATCGCCGGTTATGCCCATAAACCTGCATAGGGCTTCCACCATTTCCGCTACGCGGGAGGAATGGAAACTGGTGTAGGAATCTCTTGCTTCCAGGGCGGAAACGACGCACAAGATTAAGTCATGGTATTGAGATAAGGCTGACATGTGCCCCTCCTTCCGATGACTTAAAGTTAGTTAAAGCTAACTATTTTGTAAATATATTCCCGTCATTTTCTTTGTGTTTGCTTACTTTTTTAGTCAAGCAGCGTCATTCGGCTGATCGTTATGTTTGTTGCTTCTACGCCGTTTTTGGGGGCACTGAGTTCTAACATATGTTTCTCTTGGGGGTCAAAATTAGTGAACTGCTCTTTTAATTCATCCCATCGCACAAATACAACCCTTTGATTTCCTTTACCAACTTCGCGTTTAGCATATGTTTTTTTTTGGTTGCCATCTACGTACTGGGTAAGTGACAGCAGGAAATAGTTGTCTGAAGAATATTCCATGCAGAAACCATGGGCATTTGCTAGTTCTTGCTTAATAGCTTCTTCATTATTGGGAGCTACGGAATTGCCTCCCGACAATAGAATTTCGTATTTGTCATCGGATGGTTTTATTTCGCCCATTTTTTGTCCTGAGGATGACCAGTTGTTGAATACTTGGAAGATTCTGCCCGTTGGGAAAATTTCCGAGCCGTCGCATTCGAAATGAACATCGGAATTCAATGTTGTGATTTTATGAATGGTTATAGAGCTATTACCCGAATAGCTGGAAAAATCGATTGAATTTACTTTTTCTATTGAAAATCCGTCTGATAAGTTCGAGTTCTTTTGTTCCTCCATCAACTCCATCAAACTTTTGTTTTCATTCCATGACCATGTGAATGAACTTTTTTCGCCATTTGTATTAGGCATCTCTTTGTAAAGCAAAATAGGTTTATTACCGCTACTCTCATCGACGACGTTAGCATGTAAATCTCCTGAACCAGTGTATTCAACACAGAATCCACCCCAAGGTCCAATATTCATGGTATTTGGGGATGCTGCCAAAGGCATTGTTAATGAGCCCCCATGAGAAAGATATGCTGTTACTCCGTCTGAACTTATTTTGCTCGAATCTGAGTTATACACTTGGTCATACGTAATAAATTTTCGACCAAATCTATTAAACTCTGGATCTTCTTCCGCATCATAAATCACGGTGCCGGTGCAAGATTCGAATGCACTGCTGCTGGATTCTGCAACAGAAGAGGAACTGCCTGGATCAGTTGCTGAACTGGAACTGTCCGTGCTGTCGGAAGATTCGACGTCGCCCTTGCTGGAAGAGCTGAGCTCGCTGTCATCGCTGCCATTGTCGCTGTCGCTAGAAATTTCTGCGAAGGCATTGCCGTCGTCATACTTGTCCTGGAAGTCTTCCAGATAGTCGGAACAGGCTGCAAATGCAAAGAGAGACGCTGCGATTGCTAGATCCTTCGCTACGCTCAGGATGACACGGGTGGGGTTGCTCAGGATGACACGGGAGGGAGTGCTCAGATTATTCAATTTCATATCATCCTCTCCTTAGAAAAGTAGTGTTACGCCCAGGCCCACGAGACCCGCAGCGGCAATTCCAAATCCAACGGCACGCAGCGTCTGTGCGTTTTCGATCTTGTCACAGCGGTCGTCGTATTCTTTTCGGGTCAAGGTTTCTTTCTTGCTTTCGTTCTTGGCTTTGCTGTTAAAAACCGCTGCCATTACGCCACCGCCAACCATAACGGCACTTGCGATAACGGGCGGAATCCAGGATTTCTTGCTTCCCTTGTCCTGTGCGGAAGCGTCCTTGGCTGCATCGCTGGCGGCAGTGTTCTTGCCGTTTTCCTGTTCCGTTGAGTCTGCCACAGAGGGCACTAGGGCAGTGGAATCTCTGGATGCTAATTTCTTGACGATGGGGGCGGGCTTAGTAGAATCGCCGACAATGGCGTTGGAGGTGATTTCTCCCTTTACCTTGGCACGGTTGATCGCTTTCTTGTTGCCCCAGAACCAACGGCCCATAAGGTCCTTTTCCTGGTAGGCGGCGGTGAATTCTACGCGGCCTCTAAAGTTCTGCATTTTCCCGCTGGTACCTAAAGGCAGCTGAACTTGTTGGTCCAGAATGTTGACGATCACATGGGAAAAGTTTCTGCCGGTAGGTAAGGATGCCACGTTAAAGAGCTCCGCACCGTTTAGGTAATAAGCTCCTGCCACGTTCTTGTTGAGGTCTAAGTAAAAGTCCAGATATTCCGGTTCAAGAACGATTTTCACGTTGGCGCTGCTCTTTTCCAGGGAATCGTTTATGACGTTGATCCGGTCTACGAAAAGAGGTGCAAATTCATCGCGAGCCTTTCGGACGACGACTTCGCCGCACTTATCTACCCAGCGGTCCAGCAGGCTTTTCTGCTGGTTCATTAAGGCCTCATCGTAGTACAAGTTGAAATCGTAGGTGGCGTCAAATGCACCTTCCAAGTCAAGAGGTTCCAGGTCCACGTTGCCGCTCAGTTTCAAAAGCCTATCCTTGGATACCAGAATGCCTCCAAGTGCATTTGCGCAAACTTGAATCTGCTCCGTTCTTTCCGCCAGGGAATTTCCCATCTTTACGGTACTCAGTCGCACTTCGCCGGTTACTTCCATGTACTGGTTTTCAAATTCGGGAAGGTCGATGGAATAGAAATGTCCGCATTCCTCGTCCAACACGTCGTTGATGGAAATCATGGAGCAGCGGTCGTTCATCTCGGCGATTTTCTTTGCCCGGGAGAGCAAATTGTCCAGCTGGGGATTTTCTGCACCCATCTCCAGCTTGAGACTTTCCAGGTTTCGCTGCAGGTTTTGCAGTTCGCTGGGATCCTTGACGAACACGGAGACGGTCTGGCTTGCAAAAGAAGCCATGGCCAGAACGCTTACAATTTTTGCGACTTTAAAAAAGCTCATATCCAAAAACCACGATGCTTGAGTTGGCCCAAAACAAATCCCTCAAATACGAATTTAATAAAAATGGGCGAAGGTTGCGAAACGTTCGAAATCTTCGGGGGTGGTCAGCTTGTCGTTCATGGCGGCGCCCTTCACGATATAGACCGGTTCGCCAAAAAATTCCAGGATGCTAGCCTCGTCGGTGGGGACAAAGTTCAGGGGCTCTGCGGCAATTCGTTTGTACAAAGTCTTAAGTACGTCAATGCGGGCGGCCTGTGGGGTCTGGGCCATCCATACGGTATTGCGGTCGATGGTTTTCTGGACTTGTCCGTCAACGGCAATTTTAATGGTATCTACGGCGGGTTTTGCCACCAGGCAAGCACCCTTCTCCACAAGAGTGCGGCAAACGTCAAGAATGATTTCCCTGCTGATGAAGGGGCGGGCAACGTCATGTACGAGAACGTACTCCGCAGAACTCGTCAGTGCGTTGACGCCATTTTCTACGGACTGCCAACGTTCTGCACCGCCCACAACAATTTTCAGCTTGGCCCGCATTTCTGGAGTGAGGCTGGCGCAGTTCTTGTCTGCTGCCGATCCGAAAAGCTCGTTTTCAAAATGGCTTTTCCAGTCGGCAGGTACGGCCATGACGACTTCGGCAATTTCGTCCATCTGCAGGAACGTCTCAAGGCAATAACGGTAAACAGGCTTGCCGCCCAAAAGCATCAGCTGCTTGGGAATGTTTCCGCCCATGCGCTTGCCCAGGCCACCGGCCGGGAGAACCACTGCAAATTTCTTGTCCATAGTCAAACCTGTTTTTACGATAAACGTTGTTTTTGATTACTCGATGGTGAAGTAGGTGTCGTAGTAAATAAAGGGACGTTTTTTCTTGCGCTTGAATTTTCCCTTTCCGCCACCTTCCAGTTCGGAAACCAAGTCCTGGATGCCGCCCATATCAACCTTGTTGGAATCGCCTTCTTCGTCCGGTTCTTTCACCTTGAAGTAGGGGATGACCAAATCGAAATCTTCCTTATCGGCATCCTTTTCGAAGTTGAAGGAATATTCAGTTTCGGTGTTGCCATCCTTCACGCGCTTGCTGGAAATGCTGATACTCATGAGACGGGCGTTAAGAGTCACTGCGTCAAACTGAACGTCCATATCCAGGGAATATTCTTCCAGGGGAAGGGTGGTCTTGGAAAAACAGAAATCGCCAACGCTGTTGAATACGCCGTCCAGTTCCACGCCGTACTTCATCAGGTTGCGGAGCATGGTGTGAGATGCACCGTATTCCATTGCCTTGAGGGTGAACTTGGACTTCACCATAAGCTGGTGAGTTTTCAGGGAGTACTTGTCCAGGCGGGAGGCCAGGTTCATTTGCATCTTAAATTCTTTTGCCATAAATCAATCCTTGTTTCAAAGGCAAATATAATTTTTTCTACATTTGTTTCATCTTGTTAAATCCTTCTGACTGCAATACGAAACGGGAAGGATTTCCCTAAAAAAGGGACTGCCAATTTTCGCGAAAAGGCGAAATTGGATTTTCACTGATAAATCAAATGAAAAGATCCGATGCAAGAATCGGGTTGTTTCATGTTCTTTCGAAAAAAGGAATAATATGGCTGAATCTGTCGCAATTTGCGAAAATATCTTGCAAAATGCAAGCGAATGTATTACATTGTCGGAAAATGGAGGTCTGAGTATGGCTCTTTCTACAATTTCCGCACGTATCGAAACAAAGGACAAGGAACGTTTCGACAAGTTCTGCGAGAATGTGGGGCTGTCTACGTCCTCTGCCCTCAACTTGTTCGTCAAGGCGGTTCTCCGTGAGAATCGCATCCCTTTCGAAATTTCCCTTCCGGATCCCTTCTATAGCGAAAGCAATATGAAGTTCCTTGAGGAAAGTGCTGCTGCTTATAAGGCGGGAAAGGTTGTTGTTAAGACGATGGATGAGTTGGAGGCGATGGCGGATGAGTAAAATTGCTTTTTCTGAATTAGGTTTTAGTGATTATCTCTACTGGCAGTCTCAGGACAAGAGATGTAAAAAAAACAGATGGCTTGTTGCCATCTGTTTTTCTTTTGAAGATCTTCGCGGAACTAATCAGCGATTTTGCATAGAATCGGCCTGCGCGAATTCTGCGATGATTATTCGCCTACCTGGCCGCTATGCAAGCGATCCAGGAAGTCCTTGGTTTCCAGAGCCACAATGCCGCTCAACAGAATCAGGGCAATCAAGTTGGGGAATGCCATGAGGCCGTTGAAGATATCTGCGCAAGTCCACACGGCGCTTACGGTGAGGTAGGGGCCGATGAAGATTGCTGCAACGTAAATCCAGCGGTAGGTGAGGATGGCCTTCTTCTTCTTGCCGCCAATCAGGTACTGCAGGCACTTTTCAGAATAGTAGGCCCAGCCCAGAATGGTGGTGAATGCGAAGAACACCAGGGCGATTGCCAGGAAGTAGGGAGCGATGGTTGCGCCACCGGGGAAGAATGCGAGACCGCGGGAGAAAGCTTCCATGGTGATGTTCACGCCTTCGAGACCCAGCTTCGGGTCCCAGGCACCAGAAACCACGATGGCAAGGCCGGTCATGGTACAAATGATGATGGTGTCGAAGAAAGTACCGGTCATGCAAACCAGACCCTGACGTACAGGTTCGTTGGTCTTTGCGGCGGCAGCTGCGATGGGTGCGGAACCGAGACCAGCTTCGTTACTGAAGATACCGCGGGCGATACCTTTCTGCATGGCGATGAAGATGGTGCCTACCACACCGCCGGTCACAGCGCTGGGGTTGAATGCGGCGCGGACGATGGTCTGGATGGCTTCGGGGATTGCAGCGAAGTTCATCATGAGCAAGAGCATGCAGGCAAGAATGTAGAGGATTGCCATGACGGGAACGATGTAGGTAGAAACCTTGGCAATACGCTTCAGACCGCCGATGATGACGAATGCGGAGAATGCTGTCACCAGAACACCAGCAATGGCGGTGGTGATGCTGACGGAGTTGCCGCCGATGTTCACGAATTCAGCGGCGTTGGGAGTGAGTCGTGCCATGGCGCTGGTAATGCCGTTCACCTGGGTGATGGTGCCGATGCCCATGACGCCTGCGCAGACGCCGAAGATGGCGAAGAGCACTGCAAGCCACTTCATGTTCCAGCCGAAGCGTTCCTTAAGGCCTGTTTCGATGTAGTAGAAGGGACCGCCCAGAACCTTGCCGTCCTTGTCCATCTTGCGGTACTTCACAGCCAGAACGCCTTCGGCGTACTTGGTGGCCATGCCGAAGAAGGCTGCCATTTCCATCCAGAAGAGAGCGCCGGGGCCGCCGGTGCCGATGGCTGTTGCAACACCCACGATGTTACCGGTACCGATGGTTGCGGCAAGAGCGGTGCAGAGAGCGCCGAAGCTAGAGACTTCGCCCTGGCCGCCCTTTTCGTTGTGGAGCATGTAACGCAGGGCGTTGGGGAGGTTCACCACCTGCAAGCAGCCCAGACGGACTGTGAGGAGCAGACCTACAAACAGAATGACGACAATGAGGGGAATTCCCCAAACATAGCCATCGATGGTATCAAGAAAAGCGGTAAAAGCTTCCATATCGATCCTTTGGCTACGCGGACACATGCCCGCTATAAGTAAAAATTACGTGCGGAAATATAGTAATGCGTTATAGATCAATAAGTTATGAGCTGTAAAAGAATGCTGAAATACAAACGTCCATGACAATTTAAGTCATGTTACAGAAAATGGAACACCGACGTGAATTGGAGTTTTGCTAAATTTTGACACAGAAGAATTTTAATCCCGCGTGTTTGCGGAAAAGGAATAACTATGTGCGATTGCTGCAATAATAAGCGTCCCGTCCGTGTGCGTTTTGCCCCCAGCCCCACAGGCTACCTCCACGTTGGTGGTGCCCGTACCGCTATCTATAACTACTTCTTTGCAAAGGCCATGGGTGGCGTTTTCTACCTCCGTATCGAAGATACCGACCGTAAGCGCTATAACGAAACTGCACTTCACGACCTTATGCGCGACCTGAAGTGGCTTGGCCTCCAGTGGGACGAAGGTCCGGGTTGCGAAAAGGATTGCGGTCCTTATTTCCAGAGCGAGCGTCTGCACATCTATAACGAACAGATCAAGAAGTTGCTGGATTCTGGCGACGCCTACTACTGCTTCTGCACCGAAGAACGTTTGCAGGAAGTCCGTGCCGCCCAGGAAAAGGCCGGCGTCTCTGTGACCGGTTATGACCGTCACTGCCGCAGCATTAGCCGCGAAGAAGCCGAAGCCCGCATTGCCGCTGGCGAAAAGGCTGTAATCCGCTTCAAGGTTCCCGAAACTGGCGTTACCGAATTTGACGACGTGATCCGCGGTCACATTGCCTACCAGAATGAACTTCTGGACGACCTGGTTCTGATCAAGCGCGACGGCTATCCCACTTACCATTTTGCATCTGTTGTGGATGACCACCTGATGGGCACTTCCCATGTGCTTCGCGGTGACGAATGGATTTCTTCTACTCCCAAGCACGAACTTTTGTACAAGGCCTTCGGTTGGGAACCTCCTGTATGGTGCCACCTGCCGGTGATTCTGGACAAGAACGGCGGTAAGCTTTCCAAGCGTAAGGGTGCCGCTTCCGTTGGCGACTTCCGGGACCTGGGCTACCTGCCCGAAACTCTGGTGAACTACCTGGCACTCCTGGGCTGGAATCCGGGTGACGACCGCGAAGTCATGAAGCTGCAGGAAATGATCGATGCCTTCAAGCTGGAACGCATCAATCCCAAGTCCGCCATGTTTGACGAAAAGAAACTGCAGTGGATGAACGGCCAGCACATTCACATGTGCGACGACGCTGCCCTCCTTTCCATCATGAAGGAAGGCCTTGCCGCCAAGGGCTTCGACCTCAGTAACGAACGGTCAGCACGTCTCCTGGAAATCGTAAAGAACCTGAAGCCCCGCGCACACTTCGTGCAGGACCTGGCAGAAATGTCCACCTACTTCTTCAAGGCTCCGGAATCCTACGACGAAAAGGGCGCCAAGAAGCACTTCGGTGAAGGCTCCAAGGCCCTCTGCCAGCAGGTTCGCGACATGCTGGCTTCCATCGAAGATTTCAAGACCCCGGTCATTGAAAAGGAGTTCTACGCTCTGGCAGAACGCATCGGCCACAAGGTGGGCGAACTGGTGGGCGCTCCCCGCTTGGCTGTTTCTGGCGTTACCGCTGGTCCTGGCCTGTGGGAACTTTTCGAACTGCTGGGTAAGGAAGAAACCCTGCGCCGTATCGACGTAGCCCTCCCGCTCATGGGATAACAAATAGTGCTTAGTAAACAGTGGTTAGTAAACAGTAACAACTGACCACTGACCACTAACCACTAACCACTAACCACTACCCACTAACCACTCAATCAATGCGAGCTTTTTTCCCTCATAAGTTGTACAATCAGAGGCTGTTCTGCCGCCGTTGCCAGCAGGTGACGGACCACGGCATTTATGCCCGCGAAATGTACACTACCCTTGGAGGGATGGAGGCGAACATCCCGCTGCTGTGTACCTGCAGTGAATGCCAGACCATCTTTGTGGCGTTCTCCAACGAGTTCGTGTTCTGCAGGCCGGAACAGGTTAACCAGGACTACTCCAAGGTCTTTGGCGTGAACCGCATTATTCCGGGGAACTGGCTTTACTTTAAGGGATCGCAGAAACCCTGCGTTGTCAAGAGCGTGTTTCATGCGCCGGACAAGGATGTGGTGAACGTCGTTTACGATAACGGACCGGTCCAGACGGTGGAATGCCCCAAGGTGGAAATCCAGCAGGAAGAGTCCCCCGGCGGCTACCGTCTGTTGCCTGCCCAGAGTGCCCACACTTTGATTGGCGATCACATCTATCACACCATACGAGACCAGTTTGGCGTGGCCGTCGGTCTTGTGTGGGATGGGGAGAAGGATAAGCTGGCGGTGCTCCTGAAGGATGGCATCCTGGTGTTGATTACCTTGCCCGATGCGGTCCAGAACATGCCCAACGATAAAATGCTTGAAATGGTCCGCGGTAAGTTAGCTCAAGTGTTCCCCCAGGACGTAGGCAACATTACGCTTGATTCCAGCCGGGGCATTGTATTCTTGAACGGCTTCACCAAGAACTTGTCCATCAAGCGCGCTATGGTGGCATGCATCAACAGCCTACCTAAGGTTCGTGGCTGCGTAGACTTCGTAAAGATTCAGCCCGAGGATTACGCAACCGACGCGCAGATTGAACGTTTTGTCTTGACGCAATTGGAGCAGCCCTCGTCCAGATTGTTCGATTATCACGTGACTGTACGTGCCGGCAAAGTCGAAGTAGACGCACGTTGTGCGGAAAAATATTACTCCAAGGATTTGGAAAATAAATTGGCTGAATTGCCCGGAGTCATGGATCTGAATTGTCGCATCGAGAGAATTCCCGACGACGCCATGGAAAATGACTTGCTGTGCAAGCAGATCGAAGCGGATCTGGCCTTGCATTCCATGCTCCAGGATACTTGTATTAAGGTTTCATTCTCCCAGAAGAAATTCTTGCTGGAAGGATTTGTTCATACGACATTCCAGAAACAGCTGGCGTCCCTTTCCGTGATGAAAAGGGCGGTGACCACTGCGGTGGAAAATCGCTTGCGACAGATTTAAATTTTGAGGAGCCCCTATGGCGACTGGATACGAAAAGATTAATGCAATCAAGAGTCTCTTGAAGACAAAGATGACTGTGGCCCAGATGGCAAACTTGCTGAATTGCGGCCCCCGTACGGTGTTCCGCCATCTGGAGGTTTTGACCAACGAAAACTGCGGCCTGCGCAGAACAAAGGAAAATGGTCAGACTTATTACGTTATTCAAACTAACGAAGAAGTCAACTTCAACCAGACCATCGTTAAGCAGCTGGAAAAGATCAAGAAGAACATGGGGAGCGCCAACGCTCAGGACATCAAGAACGTAAAATTGGTGGACAAGATTATCGAGCAGTTGGGCGTGACCAATCCCGATGAATTCAAGCCGGAAGCTATTACCACGGACCCGGACTACATTTTGGATTACGGTCCCTTTAGCGATAATAAGCTGCAGAGCACCAGCATCAATCGGGTGCTGAAGGCAATCCACGATCACTTCATGATCAAGATTTCCTACAGGCCTTCGTCCCACGAAGCGGAACCCAGCATTTTTGAACTTCGCCCGGTGAAGGTTATCATGCGTATGGATACGCTGTACTTGATTGCCGCCGATGAAACTTACGAAGAAACCGGCGTGTTCAAGAATTTCCTGTTTGAAAATATCATTAGCGTGCAGGAAACCAACACCGCTTTCCAGAAGATTGCCTTTGACGCTGCGATCCACTACAAGTACGCCTTCGGTAAGTATACTGCGATGACGAAGCCGGAAGAAGTTTCCCTGCTGGTGAAGAACAAGTGGCTCCAGACTCAGTTTGAACGTTCCCACTTTACTCCGGAAGCCTCCAAGCGTATGGATAAAGATGGCAACATGATCGTGGATTTGAAACTGCGCCTGACTCCGGATTTCAAGACTTGGCTGTTGGGCGTTTCTCCCGATGTGAAAATTTTGAAGCCCGCTTCCTTGAAGGAAGAAATCAAGGAAATGCTGAAAAAGACTTTAGCTGAAATGGACGATTAAGCGTTGGCTATGGAACACAATCTTTCTGATTACAGCTTTGAATTTCCGCCGGAACTGATTGCCAGCCGTACTGCTGGTAAGGGCAAGACCCGCATTTTACACTGCCCGAAGGATGGAGGCGAACGCCACATCATGAAGGCTCCCGAAATCGTTGACTTGTTCAAGCCCGGTGACTGTCTTGTGGTGAACAACACCAAGGTGATTCCCGCTCGCCTGTACGGCAAGACCATGCACGACGGGGAAGTGGAAACCCTACTGGTCCAGGCCATGATTCCTGCTGAAGACGGTTCGGCACGGTACGAGGCGCAGGTTCGCCCGGGCAAGGCTTTTAAGGTTGGCCGCGAGTTGATGATCGCAGGAGTCAAGACTACGGTGGAATCCATCAACGAAGATGGTTCCCGCGTGCTGCGTTTTGCGGTGACGCCTGTGGAGCTTGAAGCTGTTATGAATGCTCAGGGCCATGTTCCGCTGCCGCCTTACATTAACCGCCCGGATGACGAAGAAGACAAGAAGGCATACCAGACGATTTTTGCCAAGTATTCGGGTGCTGTGGCCGCCCCGACGGCTAGCCTCCACTTTAGCGAGGAAATGCTCGATGCGTTGAAGGCGAAGGGCGTGTACGTTGCCGAGGTGACACTTCATGTGGGCCCCGGCACCTTCCAGAATATTTCCGTAGAAGATTTCACCCAGCACAAGATGCACGGCGAACACTACGAACTGACGCAGGAAAACGCCGACATTATCAACAAGGCAAAGGCTGCAGGTGGCCGCGTGGTGACTGTGGGTACTACCAGCACCCGTGTGGTGGAAACTATTGCGGATGACGCAGGCGTGGTCCGTGCCCAGAAGGGAGTGACGCACGCATTCTTCTATCCGGGATACCGCTACAAGATTGTGGATGGGCTGCTGACTAATTTCCATTGGCCCAAGAGCTCGCTGATTCTTTTGGTTTCCGCTTTCTATGGGCGTGAAAACACGCTGGCCGCTTATAAGATGGCCGTGGAAAACCAGCTGAAACTGTTTAGCTACGGCGACGGCATGCTGATACTGTAAAAAATGGTTGCCCTCAGGGAAACGCGGGTTGATCGCAGGCTGGCCGCAGGTTGATCGCGGGTTGGCCGCAGGGCGTTTTTTTGGCGCGGACTAGTATGAATCTTTGCAAAGTGTGTGATTCATACTAGGATTTGGTCTCTGCTACGGGGGTGCCCTTGGTGGGCGTAGTATGGAAAATGGGAATTGTCTCTTTTCATACTAGTCCGCGCAGGGAGTGGTGTTTGCTAGTAGAATGAATCTTTGATAATACAACTATTCATACTAGGCCTACACCGGATAGGTCTTGTGCGGGGTGAAAAACGTAGTATGAAAATGAGCGTTTGCGAGGATTAGTACTAGTCTCTTCTATAAGCCCCTTTCCCTTACAAAAGATATTCCTTCGCAATTTGCTTTGCTTGAATCGGGCTTAAAGGCTGCTTGCCTGTTTCTAAAGAAATAATCAGATTTCTCCCGAGAACGTATCCGTCATTCAGATAGTAGTACATTTTTCTGACGGTTTTTTCTGCATAGGAATCTCTGTCTAGCATGCCAAAATGTTCCCACACGATTTCCTCTCCCGTTCGGATATTTAGGCAGGTGAAATCTGGATATATAGTGATGCCGTTGATTGTATGAGGACATTCATAGCGAAAAGGAATTTTAAGCTGGTCCAAAGTGTCTGCGATGAATGCTTCTGATTTAGATCTGACACGCAATCCGCAATTTGCGAAGTACTCGAAATCTCCATCAAGAAATGTTTTTCTCGTGTAGTCCTTGCTGAGCCAATCTTCCGTGAACGTTTTCTTGTCGGGGCGGAATGGCGTGATCATTCTTTTTCGTAGAGACGGTATCTTGTTGGATATTTCATCGAGGTGAGTTTTTTCGACGGCCTTTACTAAGGGATGCATCAATTTTTGAATTGTCCTAAGCGATGTCAAAAGTGTTTCGTCGTATTCTTTCTGGGCGAGTTTCTTTACGTCGGCAAGATGTTTCTTATTGAGGTAAACTCCGTTGGAATATTTCTCCAGCACATGATAAAAACGAGGGATTTTATTTTTCCCTTGCTGCATCACGCGCAAATATCCCTCGGGGGCTTTCTTCAATGATCTTGTTTTTTCATTGCAAAGCTTGTTTATCATAGAGAGTTGTTTTTGTAGTTCCAATAGGAAATCGTTTGATAGTAGTGATTTGAACATGAGGCTTCCTTTTATTGTGTATTCTATACACGCTTTTTTCCCTCGGTTTGTTCAAAGTTTTTTTGTAAAAAATATTCTACAGCGCGCGGACTAGTATGAATCTTTGCAAAGCGTGTGATTCATACTAGGGTTTTGTCTTTGCTACGGGGGTGCCCTTGGTGGGCGTAGTATGGAAAATGGGAATTGTCTCTTTTCATACTAGTCCGCGCAGGGTGTGGTGTTTGCTAGTAGAATGAATCTTTGATAATACAACTATTCATACTAGGCCTACACCGGATAGGTCTTGTGCGGGGTGAAAAACGTAGTATGAAAATGAGCGTTTGCGAGGATTAGTACTAACCGCCGGCTGTTTTCCTCAGGCAGTTGCCAGCCCGATGTTCTAGCTGCAGGCCTGATGTTCTCCGGTGGCTTGATTGTTTGGCTTGGGGCGGGGTGTTTTATCTTTCCTTGCGGAGCGGTAACTCGCAGAAATATCCTTGCTGGCGGAGGGTAGCGAGGATTTTCAGTTGATTGGGCTGAGATTCCTTGAGAATTCCATCTAGTACGAACTGAGGGAGGCGTTTAAGAGGACGGAATTCCTGAGGGATGTCTTCCATGTTGGCTAGCTGCCAGCCTACCAGAATTTTGTCGATGAATTGACCCCAGGGGAAATTATCTTTCGGGGTTAAATAGAATTGGGCGGGTTTCTTGCTGTCCTTGCCATCGATGAGGAGGGAACCGTCCCGAAAACACTTGAGGACACTACCCTGGCGCTCTTGATTATCTGTGGCGGCCTGCGGCGGAATAACGAGAACGATCTTCACGGTGAATCCCCCTTACGAACCGGCCTGCGGGGCTGCGTCCTGAGTTACAATTTGCGGGGCGGCGTCCTGAGTTACAATTTGCGGGGCTGCGTCCTGAGTTTCAATTTGCGGGGCTGCGTCTTGAATGTTGTTTACTTGAGGGGACGTTCGTGGTGCGGCGTCCTGCGGGTTAGTGCCCTGCGGGTTGGCGTTCAAATGCGCGGCGTCCTGCAGCGCTGTTTCCTGCGGGGCGATGCCTTGAAGGACGGGAAAATCCTGGCGATATTTTTTTAGCGGTTCCAGATGGACTTGACCGCGGATGATTTCTTCTGCGGAATCGCTGCCGGAGGCAATGACATTTCCCAGCGGGTCGATAAGCATGGACGTACCGGCCAGCTGTTTCGTGGGGTTACATTCCGAGGGGGAGACTCCGTTGACGGCGGCGATATACACCTGATTCTCGATGGCTCGAGCCCGTAGGAGAGTTTCCCAGTGGGCCTTCCTGACTTTGGGCCAGGCAGCCTGAACCGTAATGAGGTTGGCGCCCAACTTGACTGCGTCGCGGAACAGCTCCGGAAAACGCAGGTCGTAACAGATGACGGAAGCGATTTTCCAGTCGCCTATTTCGAATAAAGTAATAGAGTCGCCAGAGGCAAAACCGCGGTTTAATTCCGGGAAGAAGGGGTGGACCTTGTCGTAGGCGCTCACGGCACCGTTTCCGCCAGGCACAAATACTGCGGATCGATTGCGCAGTGCGGGGGAGGTTTCATCCTGCGCTGCCTCGCCGTTCCTTTTGGCGGAAACTTTTGCAATCCCCGCGCCAAACACGATGTCGCCTGTTTCGTTTGCCAACTGTTGCAAAAACTCTGCAGTCCCGCCGACGTTCCCATCTGCATTCCGCTCGACGCCATCTGCAGCCAACCCGCAATCTTCTGCATTCCGCCCGATGTTACTAGCGGCCAGCCCGTTGCAATCACCAGCCGTCACTTGGCTATCAAAATCTTCTGCGTATTTTTCGGGCTGCTGCGGAATATACCCGACGTCAAACATTTCCGGCAGTACAATCAGGCGGGGACACTTGCATCCCTCAGCCGACCTGACGCCACTTGCAGTCATCCCGCAACAGCCAGCGTCCAGCCCGACATCACCAGCGTCCATCCCGCGACAACCAGCGTCCAATCTGCAGTCACCCTCAGCCAACCTGGTATCGTCTGCGTCCAACCTGACGCCACTTTCTGCTTCCCCGCGACTATTCGCGTTCAGCTCGTAGGCCCCCGCGGTTTGTAGCAGGGTTTTGACCTTGGCGAAATTGGCGGTCTTTTCGCTTAAAAGGGATTCCATTTGGACGAGAATGATGTCTAACATACCCCGAAAATATAAAATATGCTGAGTTGGACGTTTCCGCCCTGCGCTTTTGGACAGTTAAAATTCTAATTTGGACGTATGATGTTTCGTTCCGTAATTTGCGTTCTCGTATTTGCCGCCTGCGCTGTTTTCGCTGCGACCCCCACGCTAATTTCCGGTGTGGTCCTGGAAGCGGAAACCGACCTGCCTATTAAGGGCGTTACCATCACTTACGCTTCTGGTAAGTCCGTTGGTGAAACTAACTCCGAAGGCCGCTTCGAATATACGGTCAACACCTCCAACGCCTCCCTGGTCTTTAAAAAGGATGGCTTCGACAGTGTCCTGGTGGAACTTCAGGATTTCGCAGACCTTTTTGACATGGTGGTGACTCTCAGTACCAACGTACGCAACCTGGGTGCCAGCACCATCATCGGTGGCGGTGCAGAAAAGGTCCAATGGAACGTCGAACGCAAGATCAATCTGGACAAACTGGAAGATGCCGCAGGCATGCGCTTCGACCTTACGGAACATCTGAGCCAGATGCCGGGTATTTCCGGCCAGAAGGATTTTAGTAGCGCGCTTTATTACGATGGCTCCCGCGCAGGGGACGTGGCCTATCACTTGGGCCGCCTCCGCATTCCTAACATGCGCCATCTGGATGTAGGCTTCCCCGGAAATCTCTCCATCATTAATCCGCACATCCTGAGCGGTATCGAAATTCACGACCACTACGGTGCAGGTCCCATTGGTCAGGGCCTTGCCACGTCCGTACAGTACCTGCCGGAACAGACCAAGGGTGAATGGGGCCTGAAGGGCGCCGCCGGCATTACCATGCAGGAAGTGGTGGTAGACGCCCCCTGGATGTTCTGGGATAGCTTCCGCTTCGCCTTCCGCCGTCTGGATGGTGAAATGCTCAAGAACCTGGGTGAAAAGTTCTTCACGGAATTCAACAAGCGCTCCGACGACTGCAAGGAATGCAAGGTCAAGAACTCCGATCCTTTCGATCTGGAAGCCATCGACGTCTACGCCCAGTTTAACGGCTCTGACTCCCTGGGTAACACTTGGGCCATCCGCACCCTCTACAGTTCCGACGTCTATAGCATTAGCCAGGATACATCCAACACCTACGACGAAGTCAACAACATTGACATTATCTCCGGCGAGCAGAACTACCTGGTCCTGGGACTGGAATACGATTCCCGCTTTGGAACCAGCTTCCACGGTGGCCTGGTCCGGGAATACATGAGCGATACCCTCCGCGATACCACCGGATTCCGCAACACCGCCGAAGGCATGAACAAGACATTCATCGACGGTTACGAACTGACCCACACCACCATTAGCGGCGGCGTGGACAAGAAGTACGATGAAAAACTCCTGGGCGCAAACATCAGCGGCGCCCTCCTTTACGAACACCACATCCTGGAACGCGACTATCCCGGCTTTGGCGCTCCCATTAGCGAAGACTACCAGACCGGCGTCATTTCTGGTGTAGGCCGTTTCAACTGGAAGCAGGACTACTCTCAGCAAATCTTCTCCGTAGGTGCGGTTGCTGACTGGGGCGAACACGATGCCGCTCCCACCGTTTCCTTGGATTACGAGCAGAACCTTTCCAAGGTAGATACCGCCTA
This sequence comes from Fibrobacter sp. UWR4, assembly GCF_003149045.1. NCBI lineage: Bacteria > Pseudomonadati > Fibrobacterota > Fibrobacteria > Fibrobacterales > Fibrobacteraceae > Fibrobacter > Fibrobacter sp. UWR4. The sequence goes on from NZ_QGDU01000031.1 coordinate 22,768, forward strand.
TTGGCGCCTGTTCGCAAACGCCGCCTATCGTGGTGACTGGAAGCCTTATCTGGACGATGGCGAACTGACTGGCCGCCTGGAAACCGGCGCTTCCGCAAAGGTGGGCCTGGGTTACAACTCCAAGTACATCGTGGGTCAGGGTGCCGTGTTCGGCCGTTACTATGTGGATCCCCTGCTGCCCATGCCTAAGGCCTACGCCCAGTACAAGGACATTACCCCTGTGGATTACGCCTGGGTCATGGGTGCATCCGGCAACCTGGAATTCAAGACCAGCCATCACTTCTCCATGGCGACCAACGTAAGTTCCGTCTATGGCGAATACGAACTGGACAACGGCAACTCCCTGCCCTGGGAAGCCAACTCCCGCTTCGACATCGTATCCCACTTCCGCTATTACCCCCGCAAGGATTCCATCGTGTCTGTGATCCTCACTCATCACGCCGCCTTGCACCGCCCGCTGTACTACTACCAGATCAATCCTTCCAATCCGGCCACCCGGGATAACGGCACCCGCTGCCTGAAGGACTTCAACAAGTTCACGGACCTGTACCGCACCGACGTCCGCGTGAACCTGGATCTGCACGGCAAGAAGAACTTCTTCCGCAGCGCCCGCTTCTACCTGGAAGTGGACAACATCTTTGCCAACCTGGATGTGGACGCCCTCAAGTTCCTGGGCTCCGAAAACGGCCGCGAACGCTCCTGGGTCACCCGCGATACCGACAAGGATGTGACCAACGGCTACGACCTGGTGCCCTTCATCGCCAAGGGCATGGGACTCTTCGTTCAGTTCGGCGTGGAAGTCATGCTGGGCATTTAGTTCGTGAAACAACTTGCTTTAATTTTTTTGGCCCTGGTTGGGTTTTGCTCCGCCCATCCTACGGACAGCCTGTTTGTTCCGCCGAAGCCTGCGGAACCCAAGCGCTTTTGCGAAGAGGTTCAACGCTGGATTGCCTACGCCGAAAAAAGCAAGGACCTGGTGGAAATCACCCACATGGACGGGCTCCGCATGGACTTACGTTACGGGACTTTTAACAACGTAACGGGTCACGATTTGTACTGCGGGGAACAGCGGGCATTTGTCCGCAAGGAAGCTTTCGCAATGCTTCAGAAAAGCATTGCCTACATGAAGAAAACCATGCCGGGTTCAGTGCTGGTAATCTTCGACGCTTCCCGCCCGATATACGCTCAGGCGGCCCTCAAGAAAACCGTCCAGGGCACCGCCTACTCCGCCTATGTTTCGTCCCCCGTGAAAGGCGGTCTCCATAATTTCGGGCTAGCTCTGGACCTGTCCATTACCGACGAAAACGGCAACCTTCTGGATATGGGCACCGATTTTGACTCCTTTGAACGTTGTGCTGGATCCGTAGGGGAGGCAGACGCCTTGAAGTCGGGCCGTCTCACTCAGGAACAAATCGCCAACCGCAATAAACTGCGCCGTGTCATGGGCCGCGCGGGATGGGTTCCGCTAGGTAGCGAGTGGTGGCATTTTAACGCCTATACCCGCGCCTATACCTACGAAAATTTCCCGAAATTCCCGCTCTAATTTGCCATATACCCCTCGCGACGCCACCTGACGCCCAAAAGATGCCACCTGACGCCCATCATATATTCTATAATTTGTAACGAAATGTTTAAGATTCGTCTTGTGGTCGGCGACGCCCCCTCCTGACGCTGGTGTGACGACCCCTCCTGACGCTGTAGTCTTTTTCGGCGGCTCTGGAACGAGACTGCCGATGCTGACCTTCGTCAGCATGACTGTGGCATGACGGGGGGACGGACGATGACAAATTGGAGAGAATATGAAATTCTTTGTAACGGGTGTAAATGGCCAGCTGGGCCATGACGTCATGAATGAACTGCTGAAGCGCGGCCACCAGGGGGTGGGTTCCGACATCGCTCCTGCATACGCAGGTGTTGCCGACGGTTCTGCCGTTACAACTGCGGAATATCGCCAGCTGGATATTACGGACTCCGTTGCTGTAGACAAGGTCCTTAAGGAAGTGAATGCGGATGCTGTCATTCATTGTGCTGCATGGACCGCAGTGGACATGGCCGAAGATGATGAACTGGTTGCGAAGGTCCGCGCCATTAACGCCGGCGGCACCCAGAACATTGCAGACGCTTGCCACCATCTGAACTGCAAGATGACCTACATCAGCACCGACTACGTATTTAATGGTCAGGGTACAGAACCCTGGAAGCCGGACTGCAAGGACTATAAGCCTCTGAACGTTTATGGCCAGACCAAGCTGGAAGGGGAGTTGGCTGTTGCTAACACTCTGGAAAAGTATTTCATTGTCCGTATCGCATGGGTGTTCGGCCTTAACGGCAAGAACTTCATTAAGACCATGATCAACGTCGGTAAGACCCACGACACCGTTCGCGTGGTAAACGACCAGATTGGTACCCCCACCTACACCTACGACTTGGCTCGCCTGTTGGTGGACATGAACGAAACCGAAAAGTATGGCTACTACCACGCCACCAACGAAGGCGGATTCATTAGCTGGTACGACTTTACCTGTGAAATTTACAAGCAGGCTGGCATGAACACCAAGGTGGTGCCCGTGACCACCGCAGAATATGGCTTGAGCAAGGCCGCCCGCCCCTTCAACAGCCGTCTGGACAAGAGCAAACTTGTTGAAGCAGGCTTTAAGCCCCTGCCCACCTGGCAGGACGCCCTCAGCCGTTACCTAAAGGAATTGTCGTAGAAAATATGAAGATCTTGGTAACAGGTGCAGCCGGTTTTATCGGCTCGAAATTGATGTACATGCTGGCTGAACGTGGCGACACGGTAGTGGGTGTGGACAACATCAATGACTATTACGACGTGCGCCTTAAGTACGGTCGTCTGCGAGAATGTGGCATTGAATACCATAACGCAGAAATTCCCTTCGGTACGGAAATCCAGAGCAGCAAGTTCGAAAACTGCCGCTTTATCCGCCTGTCCATTGACGATAAGGCCTCCCTGGATGAACTGTTCCAGAAGGAAAACTTCGACAAGGTGGTAAACCTGGCAGCCCAGGCCGGCGTCCGCTATTCCATTACCAACCCCTACGCCTACATGCAGAGCAACCTGGTGGGGTTCCTGAATATCCTGGAAGCCTGCCGCCATTTTAAAACCAAGCACTTGATCTTTGCTTCGTCTAGTTCCGTTTACGGCCTGAATACCAAGGTCCCCTATAACGAAACGGATAAGGTGGATTCCCCGGTAAGCCTTTACGCCGCCAGCAAAAAGAGCAATGAGCTCATGGCGCACTCCTACAGCAAGCTGTACAACCTGCCGGTAACAGGGCTACGCTTCTTTACGGTGTATGGACCCTGGGGGCGCCCCGATATGTCTCCCATGCTCTTTGCCAAGGCCATTAGTAAGGGTGAACCCATTAAGGTCTTTAATAACGGCGACATGATCCGCGACTTTACCTACATCGATGACATTGTGGAAGGCACCATCCATGTGGTGGACCGCACCCCCGATGCAGCCGCCTGCGAAAACAATGTGGCCTACAAGATTTATAACATCGGCTGCAGTCACCCCGTAAAATTGATGGATTTCATTAGCGAAATCGAAAATGCCTATGGGGAACCTGCTAAAAAGGAATTTTTGCCCATGCAGCCCGGTGACGTGTACCAGACCAATGCGGACACGACCCGATTGGAGACAGAATGCGGTTATAAGCCCCATTGGAGCCTCCATGATGGCATTTCTCAGTTCATGCAGTGGTATAAAAGCGATAAGAACCCGCTTAAATAGTTTATATTTAAAACGAAAGTTTACAAACAAAAGGTGGATTAATGAAGAATACTCTTAAAACCGTAGTTGCCGGCTCCCTGATGGCGGCCGGCCTTGCATGTGCCCAGACGGGCCTCGGTGGCGGTTCTGAAGGTTTGCACCAGATGAATGCAAACACTTTGGGCCAGTGGGGCGTGACCTTTGGTGCAGGTGGCAACATTTCTTTCGATAGCTGGGCTTTGGCCAGCGGCGGCTATATTTACGACAAGACCGCCAAGGAAGCCATTTACCTGAACGAATCCGCAATCTCCATCGATGCAAACGTCAATGCCGCCATCGGTCTTACCAACTGGTGGGACGTTGGTGTTGCTTTGCCCATTTACTTTGATATGGGTACCGACAACAAGAACCGCATTGGCGATAACGGCATGACCGACGTTGCCATTGGCGACCTGGAAGCCTGGATGAAGTTTAACCTGGTGGGCCGTAACGAAGGTTTCTTTAGACTGGCCTTGATGGCCAACTTCTACGCACCTACCGGTTCCGAAGAAGCTGGCTTCCGCCCCCGTCATTCCTGGTACTTGAGCAATACGACCACTCCTTACACCTTGGGCGATTACGCTGCCGGTGGTAGCCTGATTTTCTCCTTCAATGGTCGTAAGGTTCATTGGAATACTCAAATTGGTTATGTGCAGCCCTTCAATACAGACGACTATTCCGGCTCTGTAATTTATAGCACTGCATTCAATTACCTGCCTGCTAAGTTCATTGACCTGTTCCTGGAATTCTCCGGCGAAGCTCATATTAACGACATGCGCGCTCCCATTGACCCCACGGTTGATCCTATGATCATTACCCCGGGTCTTCGCCTCCACCTGTCCGACAATATTGACCTGGCTCTGGGTGTAGATGTGGGTGCCCGTATCTTCAAGAACCTGGAAATGGATGCTGTCAAGGATCGTGAAGAAAAGGATGGCTTTGAAATCAATGTCAAGGATAACAAGGGTACTCTTACCTATGGTTACTCCTCTTCTCCGCTGCTGGCTGCTACTGCTGCTGTTACCTGGAACTTTGGTGGCTACAACAACAAGGCCGAAGAAGAAAAGGCTCGCGTCAAGGAAATGATCGAAAAGCGTGCCCAGGAAAAGCTGGACTCCGCCATGGCATTGGTCAAGCCTGAAGTTCGCGTCGATACCGTTGCCAAGGTGGATACCATGGCTGTGGTGGATACCATTGCCAAGGTGGATACGGTCAAGACTATCGATACCGTGAAGACTGTAGATACCATTACCGTGAAGGACCTGGTGGCAGACTCCCTGAACAAGGCCAAGATGGACTCTGTCAAGGCTGTGAACGATTCCCTGGCTAACCTCTCTGCTGATGCCGATGGCGATGGCGTGCCCAATATGGTGGACCGTTGCCCGGATACTCCGGCTGGCATTAAGGTGGGCGCCGATGGTTGCGAAGTGGATACCGATAACGATGGTGTCGTGGATTCCAAGGACCAGTGCCCTGCTTCTACTCCTGGCGCTCCGGTGGATGCCAACGGCTGCGAAATCGACGAAGACGGTGACGGCGTTGTGGATGTAAAGGACAAGTGCCCCGCAACCCTCAGCGAAGTGGAAGTGGATGCCGAAGGCTGCCCCACCAACAAGGACGAAGACCTGACCAAGCTCCAGGCCCAGATCAAGTTCACCAAGGGCAAGGCTAAGCTGTCCAAGGCTACCATGAAGGTGCTGGACAAGGTGGTCGCCCTCAAGATGAGCCGTAAGGACCTGCGTATCGAAGTCCAGGCCCATACCGACGAAATGGGTGTGGATGCCGAAGACAATCAGGAACTGTCCGAAAAGCGTGCCAAGGCCATCATGGATTACATGGTCAAGAAGGGTGTTCCCTCCAAGCATGTCCGTGCCGTTGGCCTGGGCGATACCCAGCTGGTGGTACCTGTGAAGGCTCCCAAGAAGGGCAAGAAGTTCAAGGCTAACCCCAAGAACACCCGCGTAGTCCTTGCTCCCCATGTAAAGAAGCCTAAGGCTCAGCAGCCTGCAGCAGAAGCAGCCCCGGCTGCACAGCCCGCAGCCCCTGCCGCTGAAGCAGCACCTGCCGCTCAGCCTGCTGCACCGGCACCTGCCGCTGCCAAGTAAGCTTTATACATAAGAGCGTAACGAAGCCCGTTTCCTTGATTGGGAGCGGGCTTTTTTATATCTTTTTACTTACAAAATAGGAGCCTCTATGAAAGGTATCGTACTTGCCGGTGGTTCTGGCACACGCCTTTACCCCCTGACCATGGTCACCAGTAAGCAGCTGTTGCCTGTTTACGACAAGCCCATGATCTATTACCCTCTGTCCACCTTGATGTTGGCTGGTATTCGTGATATCCTCATTATCTCCACTCCTACGGATTTGCCTAACTTTGAACGGCTTTTGGGGGATGGCTCCTCCATGGGCTTGAACCTCTCTTACAAGGTGCAGCCTAGCCCCGATGGCTTGGCCCAGGCCTTTATTTTAGGGGAAGAATTCATTGGCGATGATTGCTGCGCCATGGTGCTTGGCGATAATATTTTCTATGGAAACGGCTTTAGCCCCCTCCTTAAGGCTGCCGTAAAAAATGCCGAGGAAAATGGCCGAGCCAGTGTGTTCGGTTACTATGTAGATGACCCAGAACGCTTTGGCGTGGTGGAATTTGACTCCGCAGGCAAGGTGATTTCTGTAGAAGAAAAACCAAAGGAACCTAAGAGCAACTACGCTATTACAGGCTTGTATTTTTACGATAATCGCGTGGCTAAGTTCGCCAAGGAGCAAAAGCCTAGCGCCCGTGGGGAACTGGAAATTACGGACCTGAACAAGACCTACCTGGATATGGGCGAACTGGATGTAAAGTTACTGGGTCGTGGTTTTGCCTGGCTAGATACTGGTACCATGGATAGCTTGATTGAAGCAGGTGATTTCGTTCGCATGGTAGAGAGTCGCCAGGGAATCCAGATTTCTGCAGTAGAAGAAATCGCTTACATTAACGGATGGATTACTAAGGAAAAACTTTTGGAATCTGCAGCCAAGTACGGCAAGAGCCCCTATGGCCAGCATTTAAGAAAAGTCGCAGAAGGAAAGATTAGGTATTAGTTAGGGTATAGGGTACAGGGTATAGGGTATAGGACTCAATCCCTAACCCCTAACCCCTAGACCCTGTCCCCTCAGACGAATTTATTACGAGGTTCTTTTATCATGGGAAAGTTTAATTTTATCAAGACATCTATCGAAGGTGTAACCATCGTAGAACCCACTGTTTACGGGGATCATCGTGGTTACTTTATGGAAACTTACAACAAGGCCGAGTTCGATGCTGCTGGCCTGGATATGGTTTTTGTTCAGGATAACGAATCCCGCTCCAAGAAGGGCGTACTCCGCGGTCTCCACTTCCAGAAGAAGAACCCCCAGGGTAAGCTGGTGCGAGTGCTGGAAGGTGAAGTCTATGACGTAGCAGTGGACCTGCGTAAGGGGAGCCCTACTTTCGGTAAGTACGAAGGGGTTGTCCTTTCTGCGGAAAACAAGCGCCAGTTTTACATTCCCGAAGGCTTTGCTCATGGCTTTGTGGTCCTGAGCGAAACTGCGACTTTCGTTTATAAATGCACTCGTCTTTACGACCCCAAGGACGAAGGCGGCCTCTTCTGGAACGACCCTGCCATTGGCATTGAATGGCCTGTAGAAAAATTGGGCAACGGCTTCGAACCCCTCCTCAGCGAAAAGGACACCAAGAACCCCCTGCTCAAGGACCTTGGCTTCGCGTTTGAAATTTAGGGTATAGGAATTAGAGACTAGAAATTAGAAACTAGAGATTAGGGTCTAGGGTACAGGGTATAGGGTATAGTTATGCCAGTAAAGAACTTCAAGGAATTGATTGTTTGGCAGAAGGCCATTCAGTTGGTTGTTAGTGTTTATGACCTTGTAAAAGAGTTCCCTAAGAGCGAAATGTTTGCTCTGTCTGATCAGATGAGGCGTGCTGTAGTTTCTATACCCTCAAACATTGCAGAAGGTTATGAACGAAATTCGGTGAAAGAATACATTCATTTTTTAACCATCGCTCGTGGATCAAAAGCCGAAATTGAAACACAGTTGCATATCTGCGAAGTATTAGAATTTGGAAATAAAGAAAAAGTAAAGGAGATTCAGTCTTTGTGTCTAGAAATTGGAAAAATGCTAAATAGAATGATTACTTCCCTAACCCCTAGACCCTAGCCCCTATCCCCTAACCCCTAAAGAAGGAGTATTCCTGATGAAAAACATCGTAATCACCGGTGGTGCGGGTTTTATTGGTAGCCATGTGGTGCGCCTGTTCGTGAACAAGTACCCGCAGTACAACATCATCAACCTGGACAAGCTGACTTACGCAGGTAACCTGGCTAATCTCAAGGATATTGAAGGCAAGCCTAACTACAAGTTCGTGAAGATGGACATTTGCGACTTCGACGCCTTCTACAAGCTCATGCAAGATGAAAAGGTGGATGGCATTATTCACCTGGCCGCAGAAAGCCATGTGGACCGTTCCATCAAGGACCCCTTCACTTTCGCCCGTACCAACGTCATGGGCACCCTGGCTCTGCTCCAGGCTGCTAAGCTCTATTGGGAATCCCTGCCGGAAAAGTACGAAGGCAAGCGCTTCTACCATATTTCTACCGACGAAGTCTATGGCGCTCTTAAGATGAACCATCCGGAAGGTATTGAGCCGCCCTTCACTACCACCGCCTCCAGTTCTGAATATCATCTGGCCTACGGTGACGACTTCTTCTACGAAACTACAAAGTATACCCCCCATTCTCCGTATAGTGCATCCAAGGCTGGCTCCGACCACTTTGTCCGCGCCTTCCACGACACCTACGGCATGCCCACCATCGTGACCAACTGCTCCAACAACTACGGCCCCTACCAGTTCCCGGAAAAGTTGATCCCGCTGTTCATCAATAACATCCGTCACAAGAAGCCTCTGCCAGTTTACGGCAAGGGCGAAAACGTTCGCGACTGGCTCTTTGTAGAAGACCACGCCCGCGCTATTGACGTCATCTTCCATAACGGAAAGATAGCCGAAACCTACAACATCGGTGGCTTCAATGAATGGAAGAACATAGATATTATCAAGGTGGTGATCAAGACTGTGGACAAGCTCCTGGGCCGCGCGGTCGGCGAGGACATGGACCTGATCACCTACGTGACCGACCGCCTGGGCCACGACGCCCGTTACGCCATCGATTCCACCAAACTTCAGAAGGAACTTGGCTGGGAACCCAGCCTCCAGTTCGAAGAAGGAATCGAGAAAACCGTAAAGTGGTACCTGGACAACCAGGAATGGCTGGACAACATCACCAGCGGCGATTACGAAAAGTACTACGAAAACATGTACAAGGGTAAGGTGTAAAGCGCCTCCACGTCATGTCGAGGGCTCTCGGCAATAGTTTTCATCCCGGCCTTGTTGCCGGGATTTTTTTTACAAAAAAAATCATTTTTTCGTGTACAAATCGGGTGAAAAAAACGTGTATATATATGGTTAGGTGAAAACATGCCTAGCCCCGCCTGGCAATGCAGCCGGCGGCACGAAAAAATATTTCTATGGAACTGCAATCAATTTTCACCGACTGGCAGGCGTTTTTCTCCAACTACAAAATTCTTTCACAGGACCTCCCCGAAAATGAGGTTCCGGAGCTTTTCCGCAAGAATGTCTTCATGGACGCAAGGTTTGACATCTCGTTCAAGTGGCTATTTGCCGATGTGGCGATCTTGCAGGATTTCTTGAACACAATCTTGAGGCTTGAAGGCGATGCGAAAATCAAGGCGCTGCGGCTTCGCCAAACGGATCTGAGCCTCATCCAGGCTTCAGATGACCTTGTGCGCATCGACATTCATGCGCAAAATGGTCGCGACGAGTGGTTTGACATTGAGATGCAGCGCTTTAGCCACACAGGCATCAAGGACCGTGCAGTGCTTTACGGGGCTGTGGTTGCCGCCGAGGCGCACCGTGAGGCGTTGCTTGCCTACCGCAAGGACTTCGCGAAGATCAGCACCGCAGCGCGCTACCATGTGCCTAAAGTGATCAGCCTCTGGCTCATGAACGAGGCGGTTGACGCAAGCTACGGCTACCGCGAGGAATGGGCCATGTATTGCAAAAGTAAAGTCGGTACCCCTGGGGTATTGCCTGAGAGCGATGTTTTAAGTTATATTTGGATTGACTTGCCGAAGTACAAGAAGGAACACGGCCTTTCCGCTGAGGAACGCGAGTGGCTCGATCTTCTTTGCAACAGCAAGGACAAGGACGACGTCCCGGAAACACAGAACGAGGCAATCCTTGCCGCATACGACAGGCTTCGTGTGCGCCGCACCCCGAAAGAAATTCTTGCCAAGATGGAGGATCGCATGGTAACACAATTCGACATTGACTGCTGCATTGACGACGCCCTCCGCAAGGGCCGCGAGGAAGGTCGCGAGGAAGGACGCGAAGAAGGTCGCGAGGAAGGTCGTGAGGAAGGACGCGAAGAAGAACGCCGAAGGTCCGAAGCGGAAATCGCCAAGCTGCAGGCGGAAATCGCTTCGTTGAAAAAGGCTCTCGCAAAAAAGAAGTAGCCCTGAAATTCTTGCCAAGATGGAGGATCGCATGGTAACACAATTCGACATTGACTGCTGCATTGACGACGCCCTCCGCAAGGGTCGCGAGGAAGAACGCCGAAGGTCCGAAGCGGAAATCGCCAAGCTGCAGGCGGAAATAGCCGCCCTCAAGGCGCAGCTGGCAGCACTGCAGAAATAGACTCAAGGCCCTCGCGGGCCTTTTTTTATACTATATTGAAAACATGTCCCCCGAACTCCCGGAAGCGCTTCGCCCCCCTAAGGAAATCAAGAGCGTCTGGACCTGCCAGGGATTCTATATCCAGCAGGACAACATCCGCATGAACGCCATGTGCGCAAAAATCACCAAGATGTTCATGGATCGGGGGCTGCACCCTATCATACTGAAAGGCCAGGCCAACGCAAGCCTGTACCCGGACCCCTTCTCTCGACAGTGCGGCGACATCGACGTGCTTGTGGAAGGAGGCCGGAAAAACGTCATTAGGCACCTGACCGAAATGGGACTTATGGAAGGGGCGGATGCGAACAGCCTTCACCATGTCCACCTGGATTCAAAACTTTTTGACGGTATCTCCATCGAGGTTCACTTTAAACCCGTCGAGTGCGCCCCTTTTGGCGCTGGCCGCCGACTGCTAAAATACCTGGAAGAGACCGCTGATTTTACAAAATGCAGGTACAACCCGCTAGGATTTTATGACCCCCCTCTGGAATTTGCGTTGGCGATGCAGCTGGCCCATATCCGCACGCATTTTATTGGCGGTGGGGTAGGATTACGCCAGTTTGTGGATTATTACCAGGTCCTAAAGTCCTGTTCGACAGAAATGATTCAACTCTTTTGCCATAAAACGAAGAAATTTGGCCTTGAACCCATGATTAAATCCATGATGTGGGTGCAAAAAACAGCTCTTTTCGTTGGAAGAAGAATCTTTGACCTGTAAAGCTGACCCGCTATGGGGCGAAAAACTGCTGAACCTTGTGATTGATGGCGGAAATTTTGGACGAGCCGCAGACCATGGCGAAGAAAGTACGTTAAAAAGATGGACCCGAGAACGAAAAAGCTCTGCGAAATATAAAAGTTTTGATTTGGTGGAGTATTTCTGGCTTGAAATAAGCTACTGGCATGCATTTTGTTGCTTTATGCCTCAACGCATTAAACGACGAAAGATCTCTATTCGTAAGTAACTCGTTGGTAGGATTGTTATTGTAAATCACGTTTTCAAAAACTTCACTATTGTAAGCATACCGTAACTTTTCTAAATTTCATCTAGAATGAATGTTCCGATTTGGAATAAAGGGATGGTGTAGTGGATATTGTAATCGAGTCAATACTGTGTCATCCTGGTCAAAGCGGGTAATCTAGAAGAAATTATAATGAATACTTTAGACAAGAACAGCAAGATTTATGTGGCAGGGCACCACGGTTTGGTGGGCTCTGCAATTTGGAACAATCTTAAGGCTCGCGGCTACAACAACCTGGTTGGCCGCACACACAAGGAACTGGACCTTACCGACCAGTACGCCGTAAAGAAGTTCTTTGACGAAGAACAGCCTGACGCAGTGGTGCTTGCCGCAGCATTCGTGGGTGGAATCATGGCAAACTCCTTGTACCGTGCCGACTTCATGATGATGAACATGAAGATCCAGTGCAACGTGTTCAGCGAAGCCTACGCCCACAACGTAAAGAAGTTCCTGTTCCTAGGTTCCACCTGTATTTACCCCAAGAACGCACCCCAGCCTATGAAGGAAGATGCCCTCTTGACCAGCGAGTTGGAGTACACCAACGAAGAGTACGCCATTGCAAAGATTGCCGGCCTCAAGATGTGCGAAAGCTATAACCTGCAGTACGGCACCAACTACATCGCTGTGATGCCCACCAACCTCTACGGTCCCAACGACAACTTCCACCTGGAAAACAGCCACGTAATGCCCGCCATGATGCGCAAGGTGTACCTGGCAAAGCTCATTCACGATAACGACTGGGCTAGCATCAAGGTAGATATGGACAAGCGCCCGGTAGAAGGCATCAACGGCGACGCCTCCCAGGAAGAAATCCTCAAGGTTTTGGCCAAGTACGGCATCGAGAACAACAAGGTGACCCTTTGGGGCACCGGCAAGCCCCTCCGCGAATTCCTGTGGAGCGAAGACATGGCCGACGCATCCGTGCATGTTCTCTTGAATGTGAACTTCAGCGACATCATCGGCATTGAAAAATACTCCAGCGTACATTACGGCGCAAGCGTGGATGGTGCGGTAGACCGTAACCACAGCGCAGGCCGCGGCGGCGCCATCCCCAAGCTGGGCGAAATCCGCAACTGCCACATTAACGTGGGCACCGGCAAGGAACTGACCATCCGCGAACTGAGCGAATTGGTGGTCAAGGCCGTAGGCTTTGAAGGCGAAGTGTATTTCGACTCCAGCAAGCCTGATGGCACCATGCGCAAGCTTATTAACGTGGACAAACTCCATAGCCTGGGCTGGACCCACAAAGTTGAAATTGACCAGGGCGTTCAGAAGCTCTTCGACTGGTACAAGGAAAGTTTATCTCGCTAGCGTCATTCTGAGCGAAGCGAAGAATCTAGAAAAGCATTTATAAATAAGAAGGAAAAACAAAGAATGACAAAGCGCAACGTTGCACTTATCACCGGTGTTACCGGCCAAGATGGCTCCTACCTCTCTGAATTCCTCCTTTCTAAGGGTTACGAAGTCCACGGCATTATCCGCCGTTCTTCTGTGGACTATCGTGAACGTATCGCTCATTTGGAAGGCTCCCCGAATTTCCATCTTCACTATGCCGACATGGGTGACTCCATGAGCTTGGTGAAGGTTGTTGGCAAAGTCCAGCCTACCGAAATCTATAACCTGGCTGCACAGAGCCACGTTCAAGTAAGCTTCGATTCCCCGGAATTCACTGCCGACGTAGACGCAACCGGCGTACTCCGCATTTTGGAAGCCGTACGCACCAACCATTTGGAAAAGACCTGCCGCATTTACCAGGCAAGTACCAGCGAACTTTATGGCAAGGTTGAAGAAGTTCCCCAGAACGAAAATACTCCCTTCCACCCCTATAGCCCCTATGCCGTTGCAAAGCTTTACGGCTATTGGATCATTAAGGAATACCGCGAAGCCTACGACATGTTCTGCTGCAGTGGCATCCTGTTCAACCACGAATCTGAACGCCGTGGCGAAACCTTTGTGACCCGTAAGATTACCCTGGCCGCAGCACGCATTGCCCAGGGCAAGCAGGATTGCCTGTACCTGGGTAACCTGGACAGCCTCCGTGACTGGGGCTACGCCAAGGATTACGTGGAATGCATGTGGCTGATTTTGCAGCACGACAAGCCTGAGGACTTTGTGATTGCCACCGGCGTACAACACACCGTTCGTGAATTTGCAACCCTTGCCTTCCACCATGCAGGCATTGAACTGATTTGGGAAGGTGAAGGCATTAGCGAAAAGGGTATCGACGCAAAGACCGGCAGAACCGTTGTAGCCGTATCCGAAGACTTCTACCGCCCCACCGACGTTGTGAACCTTTGGGGCGACCCCACCAAGGCTAAAAAGGAACTTGGTTGGAACCCCCAGACCACAACCTTCGAGCAGCTTGTTGCATTAATGGTGGACCATGACATGCGCAAGGTTGCCGCAGACGAAGCCGCCAGCCGAGTACACACCAACCTGGCCGAATACCTGGAAAAGGGATTGGTAAAATAAAAACACAAGTCCATTCTTTCACAACCCACTCCCAAATACATGACCGCAATCAATTCGAACAACAAACGTCTTGCCCAAAATACTGTTTTTATGTATTTCCGGATGTTTGTAATGATGGCGGTCAGCCTATACACATCAAGAGTTGTTCTACGGGTGTTGGGTGCGGAAGAATACGGCCTCTACAATGTCATCGGCGGAATCATAGCCATGTTCGGTTTTTTGAACGGAGCTATGACCAATACTACATCAAGGTACATAACCTTCTTCTTGGGCCAAAAGAATTTCAAACGTCTTTCCGACGTTTTTTCAATGTCATTCATAATCCACGCTACCATTGCATTGATAATCATTCTCTTGGGGGAGACAATAGGTCTTTGGTACCTATACGAAAAACTCGTCATACCGGATGGACGATTTCAAGCTGCTTTTTGGCTATATCAGTTATCTATTGCATCAGCTGTAATTGGGATTTTATATGTGCCATTTAACGCAACAATTATTGCACACGAAAAAATGAGCGCTTTCGCCTATATTTCAATCTTAGATGCAATATTAAAGCTCTCTATCGTCTTTGCGTTAATTCACGCTCCGTATGATAAACTTATCTTCTATGGCGTCCTCATATTCTTTGTACAAATCATCGACATTGCAATATACTTTGGCTACTGCAAAATAAAATTTAAAGAAACAAAATTGCATTTCTATTGGGATTCTAGATTATTTAAAGAAATGTTTGGTTTTGCAGGTTGGAGTCTCTTAGGTAATTTTTCATTTTTTTTCTTCAATCAAGGCATCAATTTGATGTTAAACGCATTCTGCGGGCCTGCGGTAAATGCTGCAAGAGGTATTGCAGTTCAGGTTGATGGGGTAATTAAGAACTTCGCATCAAATGTTCAAACAGCAATCAATCCGCAAATAATAAAATCCTATGCGGAAAATAACCATGAAAGAATGTTTACGCTTGTATTCGCGAGTTCTCGTTTTTGTTTCTACTTACTTTTCGTTCTATCACTGCCTGTTATGGTCGAAGCGAGCTCAATTTTACAACTATGGTTAGGACAAGTCCCTGATCATACAGTAAATTTCATCAGAATTACTCTTGCCAACGTGATATTAGACGCCATAGTTAATCCAATGTTCACGACAAATCTTGCCACAGGAAAGGTTAAAATATATCATATCTGTATAAGTATTATTTCTTACGGGTTTATGCCTATCACATACTTTGCCATAAAATATTCTTTACTTCCTGAAAGTGTTTTTGTATGTACGCTTTCATGTACCGTAATTGGCATTATTGCAAGAATTTTCATAATAAAATCACAGGTAGGCATGCCTATTTCAACTTATATGAAAAAAGTCCTATTACCAATATTTATTGTCACCATGCTGTCAGCGACCCCAGCAGTCTGTATTCACAACATACTTCCTCAAAGTTTCACATCATCAATCATCTCAATAACATTTTGCGTTTTCTCCGTAATTGCAAGTACCTACTTTTGGGGCATAACAAAGCAAGAAAGAACTTTCGTTAACAAAAAAATATTGGAGGTTGTCAGCAAACATGCCTTCTAAGCTAATAAAAATTTCTGCAACATTGAATAAGTTGTTCAACGCCTTGGTGTATCGTTTTTGGTCGTATCTTTATCTTCTTTACAGGCCTTATGTAACGTACAAAGCAAAAAAAATTCGAAAAAAAAATAAAATCAGAGTTTTATTTATTTTGGCTGAACTTGGATCTTGGAAAACAGAAGCACTGTTTAAGGCTATGCTAAAGCATCCTAGATTTGAAGCAATACTTGGAGTAACAACATCACAAGAGGTACCCGGTTCAAAACAACCTCTTATTGACTATATAAAATCCAAGGGATATGATTACATAGATCTTGATAATGGGAAAAATGTCATAGAACAAATAAACCCTGATATCAAATTCTATTACAAACCGTACAGCGGTTCATATCCCATATCAATAGGTTTCAAAAAACATCTTCGTTCACTAACATGTCATATTCACTATGCATTCAATACAGGCAGTGACTTTTGGGCTTTTGGCCACCTGGTTTGCAAATATTCATGGTTTGTCTTCTTAGAAAACGAAGCCGTTTACAAAACACGATTATCAGTAAAAAAGATTTACCACGGCAACGTTGCAATAACAGGCTACCCGATGCAAGATCAATTATGTGCAAGTAAAACCAATTACGCCAATCCATGGAAATCCTGTGGTGAAAAGAAAAAAATCATTTATGCACCACACCATTCTTTTCCAGGAACAAACGGAATAGGTATTGAATACGCAACATTTTTGGTATTCGGGGAATTTTTACTTAAAATGGCCGAAAAATATAAAGACTCCGTTCAATGGGCATTCAAACCCCACCCGACTCTTTATCCCAAACTGATAAAGAAATGGGGCAAACAAAAAACGGACCAATACTATAAAACATGGGAATCTTTAGAAAACACTCAAATTGAACTTGGAGAATACGCAGGTTTATTTAAACATTCTGACGCAATGATTCATGATTGCAGCTCTTTTACCGTTGAATATATGTTTAGCCAAAACCCAGTTCTTTTTTTACAACTGGACGCAAAGCAAACTGACCGACAGGGAGAATTCGGGCATGAAGCATTCCTTGCTCACTACTTAGCATCTTCAGAGAGTGCTATCGAATCATTTATAAAAAATGTAATCGCAGAAACAGACCCACTACGAGAAAAACGCATCTCGTACTACAACAAATACTTACTGCCCCCGAACAACAAATCAGCATGCGACAACATTATCTCTAAAATTTTAAATGACTAACAAGGACTAGAAATGAACATAGCTTTATTAACCGCAGGTGGAGTTGGCAACAGAATGGGACAGGACATCCCAAAGCAATTTATGTGCATAGACAACCAACCCGTCATCATTTACACTATGCAAGCATTTCAGTATCACCCTGAAATAGATGCTATCGCTGTAGTCTGCCTTCCCGGTTGGAGCGTGATTCTACAAGCATACGCAAATCAATATAACATAACGAAGCTAAAATGGATTTTTGACGGGGCAGATTCAAATCAAGGGTCCATTTACAACGGTATAACGGGACTTAAAAAAAGCGGCTGCTCTGATGACGATATAATCCTTGTTCATGACGGTGTTAGACCTCTTGTTGATCCCAGAATTATCACAGACAATATTGCAACATGTAAAGAGTTTGGCTATGCAGTCACTGGACTAACATGTAAAGAAGCCATCATGGAACTTGTCGGCCAAACGGTAACCGACATCGACATTCCTAGAGAACGACTTGTTCGAACCCAGACTCCCCACACGTATAAATTAAGCACACTCCTAGAAGCCCACCAAAAAGCCATTTCTCAGGGAATCACAGATACAGTTGCATCATGCACCTTACTGGCTTTAACCGGAGTAAAAAATCAACATATTGTTGAAGGTTCTGAAAAAAACGGATTAAAATTAACAAGGCCCCAAGATGTGGACTTATTTAAAGCACTCATCCACACAAACCCAGAACCCTGGATGAAATAACATATAATCCCATGAGTTATCAAAGTGACATATTAGAAGCAGCAAACCAAGACCTTCCTCGGGAAAAGCTTCAAGGGAAAAACATTCTTGTGACTGGAGCCACAGGATTAATTGGTTGTTGTATCGTCGAGACGTTATTAAAGCATCTCAATCTAAATTTACATGTCTACGCATCGGGACGAAGCGAAGAAAGAATAAAAACAATCTTCAAAAATTACCTTAATTCAAACTATTTTCACTTCTTAAAGCATGACATTCTAAACCCACTCGAATGCGACATCGATTTTCATTATATAGTTGCAGCCGCAGGGGTTGCATCTCCACAACTTTACTCAACAGACCCAATTAGTGTAATAAAATCAAATCTTTGGGGCATTGACAACATACTCAAATATGGAATCAATCACCACTTGGAAAAATTTGTTTATGTTTCTTCCGGAGAGATATACGGAGAAGGCGATGGGCGTGATTTTACAGAAGACTACAGCGGCTACGTAAACTGCGCCTCTTTAAGAGCATGTTACCCATCTGCGAAAAGGGCATCTGAGTCTCTGTGTATCGCATATAGTCACCAGTACAATGTAGATCTTTGTATAGCCAGGCCGTGTCATGTTTATGGGCCAAATTTTTCCGATACAGACAATAGAGTCTACGCTCAATTTATGAGAAATGTTCTTAATGACGAGAATATCGTATTAAAAAGTTCAGGGAATCAGTATCGATCTTGGTGCTATGTGGTGGACTGTGCTTCCGCTATATTACATATCATGTTAAAAGGAGGTAATGGTCAAGCTTACAACATTGCCGACCCATCATCAAACCTGTCAATCAAAGAATTAGCAGAAATGATAGCCTCCTGTGGTCATAAAAAAGTCGTATTTGAAATCCCTACCGACGCCGAGAAAAAAGGGTTCAACACGGTGACGAAATCCATTTTTTCAATCGCGGATTCTCATCGTCAAGTAAATCCGATCTAGGCTGAAAACAAAAAAAATCCCTAGAAAGTGAATTCTAGGGATGGTTAGGTTTCTAACTTGCGTTTTCGACCAAGAAAAGGACAAGCGATGAGACTTAACCGAGA